>CAJUFV010000091.1 GCA_910585795.1 uncultured Clostridia bacterium
AAATTATAATTTTTTTATAAAAAACACTTGACAATTACGAAACGGTAAGGTAGAATGTGTTATAGAAAATAACAAGGAGGGATTGTATGAATTCAAACAAGCTGAAGGGAAAGCGAGTTGAAAAAGGATATACGCAAAATGAGATGGCTGATTTTATAGAAAAGTCATTCGATTCGTATTCAAAGAAAGAGCGTGGCGAAGTGTTCTTTACTCCGAATGAAATGTTAATCATTGCGATAAAGCTTGAATTGACAGCTCAGGAGTTCAACGATATTTTTTTTGACGGAAGATTACCATTCGGTAATTTTAGCGGTGAAAATTATGGCAAATGCTAAAGATTTGAGGGAACTCCTCAGAAAAAACTACGGTATAAAAAGCGATGCCGAGCTTCTAAGGAAAATAAAGGCAACAGGCGGCATCGAGATAGGATTTATGACTAATGGAGTTAAAGGAAATGAAGAACAGTACATATTATCTGATTGCGGCTGAGGTTGCTACTTTGGCATCCATAATAGCATTCACATCAGCCGAACTGTCAAGACAGAAGTTTGCTGTCGGTGGAGAGATATTTGTTTTTCCAATGATAATGCTTATAGCATATGAAATTAAGAAGCACAAGGAGGCTATAAAATATTATGCAAATTCAATTTTGTACATCTTTAAAAGATACTAAGGCGTATGTTGAAAAAGAATTAAACAAAGAAGTATCTCGTGAGGATTTTAATTCGAGCCTCGAATATGCAAGCAGAAAAGCAAGGCTCAATCGTAAAGATGCTTCTTATGCGAAGATTCTTATACCAGATACGATTATTCAAGGAGCTGTTATGGATTTTGTAACAGAGTTATCCTCATTACTTATGCACTGAATGGAGGGTGATTTATATGTCTTATCCGAATTATAGCAGAGACGCCGTGCTTGTAATGGAAGCACACCGAACAGGCAATTATGGCGATTGCGATGAAGAGAGTGTTGTCTGCCAATGTGCAGGGTGCGGAGATGATATTTATAAAGGCGAAGAAGTTTTCAGATTTGACAATGATATAGTCGGAAAATGCTGCGTTAATGAGTATCTCTACGAAGAATATGCGGCAGAACATAGGGAGGTAGCAGGAAACGATGATTACTGAAATTAAAGAGTTTAAAGAATTGGAGTTTGACGAAAACAAGCATCTGTACAGGGCGAACGGCTTTGAGATACCGTCAGTTACAACACTGATGAATCCTTTATCTGATGATTTGTATTCCGGAATCTCAGCGGAGGTTATGGCAAAGGCTGCCGCAAGAGGCACAGCAGTCCACGAAGCTATTGAGATGTATAGTAAATTCGGGCTTGAAGAAATCGAGCCTGAATTTGAAGCTTATTTCGTAGCATACAAGAAGTGGCACGATATTTATAAGCCTGAGCCGATAGTCGATGAATTCCGGATGTATCACAAGACAATGATGTATGCAGGTACAGCAGATAAGATATGCAATATAGGCGATTGTACGGTACTCATTGATTATAAGACAACATCGAGTGTAAACAAGATGCTTACAGGAGTACAGCTTGAAGCCTATGCACAAGCGATGGAGTCTCACGGAATCCATATAGACAAAAAAGCAATAGTGCATCTGAAAAAGGATGGAAATTATGATATGGAAGTCTACGATGCCAATGATACTGAAAGTTGGAGTGTTTTTACAGCACTTTTAACTATACATAATTACAAATCAAGATATATAAGGAGGAAGCGATGAATTCAGGATTTGAAAGAAACAGAATGAACACAGGATGTATTAAGAAGGTTCACGTCTCAGAGGAGAAGCAGAAAGCTATCCACGATTACGATAGCAGAATCGAAGGTTACGACAGAAACAGCTATGTTCCTCGGTCTGTTGGCAATTTAACAGTTGAATGTTATCCTGAGATTGAAAAGGCAGTGAATGAGATAATTACTTATGTAAACTCTCAGGATTCAGCAATAGAACAAAATGTTGCCATAACAGCAGTGTTTATAGCGGCCGAAAAAATTGCCAGACATTCCCAAAAGTCTAATTTTTGCCAAGTTGCAAAGAGTTTGTTCTTTGTTGAGAAAGAAGCTCGTGAAATGGCAAAAATGAAGTCTGTAGAAAAATTTGCAAAAGATATATTAGGAGGGATTTTCGGTGGAAGAAGCTAAGGAAACGGTTGTTGCTGTTCTTCCCGATACAAAGGGTAAGGAAGGCGAAGAATTTGTATCAGACGGAAACGGATGGATAGACAAGGTACAGAATTTTGAGATCACCTGCGATGAAGATTATGAAGCCGCCGGCAATTTCGGCAGGGAGATTAAAAGAAGAACATCTGATGTAGTCGAATTCTTCAAGCCATTAAAGACTGCGGCACATCAGGCACATAAACAAATATGCGACAGGGAAAAAGAGGTTTTAAAGCCATTCTCAGATGCGGAGAAGATAATCAAAAAATCAATGTCCGATTATCTTGCAGAACAGGAACGCAAGCGTAAAGAGCAGGAAGAACAGATGAAGCAGCTTGCTCAAAAACAGATTGATGAAAGCTTGGAAAAGGCTGCTGAGCTTGAAGCTGAAGGTAAAGGCGATGAAGCTGAAAGGATGATTGAAAATGCTATCACAGCAGAGAATTTCCAGAATTCCGGTATGGCGGTTCCTCCACAGTCTGCGCCGAGTGTAAAGGGAGTAAGCACTACTACCACATATGAAATCGTGTCAGTAGATTCAGAACTTGTTCCGGTCAATGTAGCAGGTGTTGAAATTAGACCGGTAGACCTTGCTGCTGTAAAGCGGTTAATAAAAGCATCCAAAGGCACTATCAAGATTGATGGTATCGAATATAAAGCTGTTCAATCAGTAAGTTTAAGAAAGTGAGGGGATAAAAAATGGCAGAACAGACAAGGAAAGAATTATCAGTTGTAAAATTTGAAGCTCTCGGCGGTGTTGTAGAATTCACCATTTCAGACGTAAGAGAGCTTATGGTAAAAGGCGGCGGCAAACTGACAGACAAAGAATGTATTGCTTTTATGCAGTTGTGCAAATTCCAGAAGTTGAATCCGTGGACAGGAGAAGCATATCCGATAAAATTCGGCGAGGACTTCCAGATGGTTGTTGGCTATGAAACCTATAAACGCAGAGCAGAGGAAAATCCGGAGTACATCGGAAGAAAATCCGGAATCGTTGTTCTCAGGGGAAATGATGTTATTCAGAAGGAAGGCACTTGCTTATACCCAGGCGAAAGCCTTGTCGGAGGTTGGTGCAGAGTATATCGCAATAAAAACGGAAAGGAAGACGAAACCTTCAAGGAAGTAAGTCTTGCAGAATACAACAAAGGTCAGGCGAATTGGAAGACAAAGCCGTGTACAATGATTGAAAAAGTTGCTGTTTCTCAGGCTTTAAGAGCAGCGTTCCCGACAGATTACGAAGGATTGTACACTGAATCGGAAATGGGTACGCCAATGAATACGATACCTGACAATTCGTATGATGGTGCAAATGGCACACCTATCTCCGGAGATGTGATTGAGGGAGATTATACAGAGGTAGACACTCCCGAAGACGGTCCCATCACTCACGAAGAACGTGTCGCTTTGTTCGACAATGCAAAACACGCCTACGGAGATGAAGGTTCCTCAATCCTGAAGGAAATACTTGATATCAACGGAATCGAGTCGACAAAGAAAATTATGAAATCTCAGCATAAGGACATCAAGGAGCAGCTCAAAGAGCGTATGTTCAAAGATGAAATCCCCGATGAAGTCATAGATGAAATGGAGTGGTAAGCGGTGGCAAAAGGAATGAATTATTTTGTACACGACTCAAATGCAGTTGAGCGTGGAACCTTGTCAATTCTTAGAGGATTGTTTCAAAATGATGGATATGCCTTTTGGTTTATAACCCTTGAATGTATGGCACAGTCAGATGGTATGAGTATAGATTGCTCAAAAAGGAAAAATTGGCTGAAATATGTGGCAAAATGCGGAGTTTCGGAGGAAAAGGCAAGTAATATCCTCGGAGTTCTTGCGGATTTGGGAGCCATAGATGCTGACCTTTGGAGAAAGAAAAAGATTGTTTGGTCTGATGCGTTGGTAGAACGGCTGAAATCTAAGCTCATACGCAGGAATGGGGGTGTCCCTGATAAACCGAAGCTCAAAGATGAACTGAAGAAAGCTCCTGCGGCTAAAAAAGCTAATAAAAAGGAGTATGCAGAGTACGTTTCGATGACTGAAGAACAGTACGCAAAGCTTGTAAGTATGTACGGCGATGCCTTTGTAGAAAAAGCTGTTGAGATTCTCGATAATTATAAAGGCTCAACAGGAAAAACCTATAAAGACGATTACAGGGCAATTTGTAATTGGGTTATTGATGAAACAAAAAAGCGTCATCCGGAATTGATAAAGACGTATGCTGCTCCTTCCGGAACAGGAAATCCGTTTGATGACTTCCAATTCCCCGAAGGGTATAAAGGTGATGATTAAATGTTCACTAAAAAGATAATAGAAAATGCAATGGAAGCAAACGACATCCTTAAAGCTGAAAAGACAGGCAGCATTCCTCTATGTGAAAAATGCCATACTCCGAAATTTGTAAGAATGGAAATTCTCGGAAAAGAGAGGATGCTGCCTATAATGTGCGATTGCCGCAAGAAGGAAGTTGCAGAACAGCAGAGAGTTGACGAAGCTCTCAAATTTCAGGAGGATGTGAGAGAAATAAGAAAGAACAGTCTTATGGATGAACGTTTTGCAAACAGCACGTTCAAGACTGTAACAATGACAGAGGGCAATGCTAAAGCAGTAAGAATAGCTACAGCCTATTGCAATGATATTGACAGGATGATAAAAGAAAATCAGGGATTGATATTTTATGGCGGTGTAGGTACAGGGAAGACGCTGCTTGCGGCTTGTATAGCAAATAACCTTATTGAAAAATGCTATAGAGTCATAATGACATCCATAGTCAAAATCCTCGATTCGACAGGCATTTCAAGTGATGATGAAGCATACATTAGGAAGCTCAATCAGGCAGACGTTCTCATACTTGATGATTTAGGTGCTGAAAGGAAAACAGATTATGCTTATGAGCGGATGTACAATATCATAGACAGCAGATACAGAGCAAAGAAGCCGCTCATAATAACAACAAATATGCCGTTATCTCAACTTATGAAGCGTGGAGATATGAAGACTGATAGGATATATGACCGAGTTCTTGAAATGTGCTACCCTGTTGAAATCACCGGAATGTCTTGGAGGATGTTGGTTGCGAAGGAACGCTATGATAAAGCACAGAAAAGTATTTTAGGAGGCGGGTTGATATGGATGAAGCGAAGCAGTGGCATAAAATAAAGGTTATGAAAGAGGAAGACAGAGCAGCAATGGCTCAAATCCTTGTTAAAGAAGGCTATGAAGTACGGCAGAGACGTTATAAAGAAACGGAGAAGTCGAGAGCATACACTTACTATATTGAATATTTTAAGGAGTAAAATGAGCGATGCAGGTTAAATTTACGATACAGGGCGAACCGAAAGGGAAAGGAAGACCGAGATTCGCAAAGCAAGGGAAGTATGTGCGTACATATACGCCGGACGATACAGTATACTATGAGAATCTTGTAAAGATGGAATACATAAGGCAATGCAAGGATTTTAAGTTTGCAGACGATACTCAGCTTGATATGCGTATTATGGCTTACTATTCAATCCCTGCAAGAACATCAAAGAAGCGTAAGAAGCTTATGGTAGACAAGATACTACGGCCCACAAAGAAGCCTGATTGGGATAATATCGGGAAGATTGTAGCTGATAGCCTTAATGGAATTGCATATCGTGATGATGCACAGATTGTAGATTCTATGGTTCGCAAATTTTACTCTGAAAATCCAAGAGTTGAAGTTAAAATTATTGATATTTTGAAGAAAGAAAAACAGTGAGGCGAATTATATGAAAAAATTCAATATTATCTACGCTGACCCTCCATGGACTTTTAAAACATATTCCGCAAAAGGAAAGGAAAAGAAATCAGCAGAATGTCATTATCATTGTATGACAATAGAAGATATATATAATCTGCCTATTGAAAATATAGCAGATGATAGTTGTGTTTTGTTTTTATGGGTTACATTCCCTCTATTGCAGGAAGGATTAGAAACAATAAGACGTTGGGGGTTCTCGTATAAGACGGTTGCTTTTAACTGGGTAAAAAAGAATAAAAAATCAGATAGTTGGTTTTGGGGACTTGGTTATTGGACACGTTCAAATAGCGAGTTATGTCTGCTTGCAACTAAGGGTAGACCAGCTAGAAACAGCCGTTCTGTTCATCAGATTTGCGATGAGAGAGTTATGCAACACAGTAAAAAACCGCCTGAAATTAGAGATAAAATTGTTGAGCTTTGCGGAGATGTGCCTCGTATTGAACTTTTTGCGAGAGAAACTTGCGATGGTTGGGTTAGTGTTGGAGATGAAATTGATGGCTCTGATATTAGAGATGCAATAAAAGAATATTTGTAATTAACGATTTCGGAGGTAGACAATGAAAGATGTTGAATGGTCTGACATATTCGGAGAAGGCGAGATAGTTGCTTCCTGCGATAATTGTGGAAAAGAAGAAAGATATGAGTTTACAGATAATTTCCCCGATTATCGTGCATTTCAGGAGGAGCTTAAAGACCTCGGATGGAAACCGTGTAAAGTACACGGTAATTGGTATGATTTTTGCTGCGAAAAATGCAGGAATGAATATATAAAGAATAACGCATAGGAGGATTTATAATGGAAAACGAGCAGAAGAAGGGTATTTACAAGTTGAATCTTGACAGTGATGTATTTCTTGGGTTGAAAACGGACTTCAATCAGATATTGAGAAGAACACTGTCCAATATGGAAAGCAAGCACAGCGATGAAGCAGAAATAACCGTAAACTTGAAAATAAGCACTTCAAGCGATATGGTTCCTGATTTCATCGCCGGCAACGGAATGAACAGGGAAATTGTACGTCCGAAGTTTGTACATAAAGTCGCATCCATAATGAAGATTCAGGATAAGAAAACCGGTCAGGTCAGCGGAGATTATGAGCTTGTATGGGATGAAGAAAGCTGTCAGTTCATAATGAAGGCTGTTGATAACGGTCAGATCACGATGGATGAAGTTGAAAACGGCAATGTTGCGGAATCGCCGGAAGTTCCTCAGCTTAACGCTGCGAAGGCACAGCTTGGCTTCGGTAATGATTCGGATGGCAGTGTTATTGAAGCCGATTACAGAGAGGTAGACCCTGAAAATGAAGAATCAGAACAGGAAGAAAATAATGGTGATTCTGAAGAAGAAGTCGGCTACGGATATGATGAACCTGAAGAATAATTGACAGGAGGATAAAATGGGTATATTTTTCAGAAAAAGAAAGGCGAGAAGAAAATCATCGGTCAGACATTCTTATACCGGAGAAGAATTTATGGCTACTGTAAAGGCAATGACTGATGATTTCTGCAAAGATATTGCTAAAACGGAAAGAAGGCAGCGACTCACAGCAAAAGGAATAGGCACGTATGAAGTGAAAAGGTCGGAGGCGGCTCCTGTACCGTTGCTTATACCTGCAACGCCTTGCTATAACAGGAGGTAGAGTATGAGCAGATATACGATGAAGTATGTCATTATGGAACACGATGGAGATTCGGCAACAATTCCTTGTGATGACAATAGGACCATAAGAGAATTCAAAAGTCAAGGATATAAGATTACAAACAGAATAAAGGCGATTCATCCTTTAAAGATGAATATATGCCACATTATAAAGAAGAACGGAGGTTATAACAAATGAAACAGGTCGTGAAAGTCAAATTTGTAGATAATGAAGGAGAGCCTAAGGGAAAAGATTATTTCTACTTCTGCAATGTTCCGCATATTGCTCTTGGTGATTTTGTAAATGCACCGGTAACTCCGAGAACTCCGGAAGACAAACCTTTCAGGAAGGCGATAATTTCTCAGGTCAATGTTCCGGAAAAAGAGATTGAGCCATTCAAGGAATATGCGAAGACAATTACTGAAAGGATTGAATAGTCTATGAATTCGGTTAATCTTATGGGTAGAGTAACAAAGGACATATCGTTGAGACAGACACCGAACGGAGTGAATGTGTGCAGCTTCAGTATAGCTGTACGCAGACCGCACTCCTCAAAGAATGAAACGGATTTTTTCACCTGCGTAGCTTGGAGAAAACTTGCTGAAACATTATCAGTATATGTCAAGAAAGGCGATATGATAGGTGTTACAGGCTACCTTTATAACAGAAAACACAAAGGAAATGATGGTGTTGAGCGTGAAGTCACAGAGTTAAACGTTGATGACATTTCGTTTTCATCAAGTAAAAGCAAGACTCAGGAAACTCCGTCCGGCATCAATAGCGATGGCTTCGAGGATATTGAAGGGCAGGAAGACGATTTGCCGTTCTAAACAAAGGAGATATATGTCAGTGAAAAAAGAATCGGTAGTTTTAGAAAAATGTCCGTTCTGCGGAGGAAAAGCTTCTCCTTTTGGACGGAA
>CAJUFV010000092.1 GCA_910585795.1 uncultured Clostridia bacterium
AAGCAATATATCTCCTTTTTATATAATTATACTGGATTTACAACTGACAATGCGCTTCTATCCTTCTCAAAATGCTCGTTAAAACGTTTTTTTACATCATCAAATGTGACTTCATTATACGCATCAATAAAATTAAAATAATCTATATCCATAAACAGCATACGCATGAACGTATCGGCATACTCCTCAATATCATTATGTGAACGGATATAATCTCCCCATATCACCTTTTTTATTCTTTCGAAATCATCCTTTGACAAGCCTTCCTCATGCGCCTTTTCAACCTCACGCATTACAGCTTCATAAACAGCTTTAGGGTCAGCGCTCTCTCCGTTTATAGACGTAAAACCATAATCAGGCTGCATCGTATATTCAAATGAAAACGAATTATTTATAAGTCCCTTTTCATACAAATCCTTATACAGTCTTGAGCTTTTTCCAAAAAGCATCTTCAGAATAATATTCATTTCTATGCTTTTTTTCAAAAGCTTTTTTCCTCCGTATCCTGTATCTGTATCCTTAAAGCCCAGCATAAACAGCGGCATAGCTACACTTAAACTTTGCTCCGCATATTCTTTTGCTATTTCCTTAGACTCATTTGGATATACCTTCTTTATTTCTTCCGAAAACGGTTCATTCTTTTTTACACATTTTTCTATAACCTTTGCAATTTTAACGGCATCCACATTTCCCGCAACAACAATTGTCATATTTGAAAGATTATAAAAAGTATTATAGCACTTATACAAATATTCGGGAGTAATATGACTTATGCTCTCAATCGTACCTGCAATATCTTTCTTTACAGGATGCTCCTTATAAAGACAATCAAGAAAATTAAAAAATAATCTCCAGTTGCCGTTATCATCATACATTCTGATTTCCTGACCTATTATTCCCTGTTCTTTTTGCACACTTTCCTCTGTAAAATAAGGGCTCTGAACATAATCCATTAGTGTTTCAATATTTTTTTCTATATCCTGCGTCGCCGAAAAAAGATAGGCAGTCATATTAAAGGAGGTAAATGCGTTAGCATTGCCTCCGTATTTTGCGAACTTATCAAATACATTGCTTCCGTCAGGCTGGTCAAACATTTTATGCTCAAGATAATGCGCTATACCATCAGGCACTTCGGTCAGCTCACTTTCCCCCGGTACAACAAATTTTGAATCTACTGAGCCATAGCGAGTGCCAAAAATAGCGTACGCCTTACTATAATCCTTTTTGGGAATTATATATACTCCCAATCCTGATGAATGAACAGCATAATATAATTCCTCGCCTGTAATACTGCTTTTTATATATTTCAGTTCCATTTACGCCTCTTCCTTTCCTGTAAGAAAATATACCGTATCCAGCTCTATCTTTTTCGCTGTCCTGGTAACATCGTCAAGAGTAATTTTGCTTATTCTTTCCTTTAGTGTATCTATATCATAATCCGTACCTGTTATTTTTTGTCCAAGATAATAAACCTGCATCATTCTCTGATTATCCTTATATGATTCAAGGTCATTTTCAATTGATTTTACACTTGAATTAAATTCCAGCTCAGATACAGCGCCGTTTTTAATAGCCTCCAACTGAGAAAGTATCTCATCATAAGCCCTTTTAAAATTCTTAAATTCGATTCCGGCATTTACAAACATAATTCCTTTATTTTTTACAAGACTGCTTGAAGCATAATAACACAGGCTTAATTTTTCCCTCACATTATTAAACAGCTTTGAATGAGCTCCGCCGCCGTATATACTGCTTAATACCATAAGCGATATATAATCGTTTTCATTTCCCTTTATTCCGGTACGAAAGCCCATACACAGCTTCCCCTGCGTAACATCCATCTTATCAGTAATATTCTTTATACAACTATTGCCTTCAAACATTTCCGCTTGGGGTATAGTCGCATCTCGAAACGCAATTCTATCAGTGTACTTTTTTATTTCTCCGGACATCACATTTATATCTGTATCCCCGCACACATATATATCAATAACTGAAGATGTTATTATTTTTTCATAATGCTCTTTTAAAACAGATGCGTCCGTTGCATTAACCCCATCTACTGTCCCTAACATCGAAAGCGCGAAGCTGTCACCTTTACACATTTCTTCACTGCATCGACGCATAGCATACACTGCTTTATCATTCATTTCAGCCATTATTCTTTCACAGGCGTTTTTCTTTTCCAGCTCTACTGTTTCTACTGTAAATGCTGTCGGCTCAAAAACAACAGACATCATCAGCCTTGCGATACCGGATGTAAGATTTTCACCATTCGGCGCATATTTATCAGAAATAGCTTCAAAACCAAAATGTATAATATGGTCATCGCCTAGCTTCATTGTATTTGCTGACATGCGCGCTCCGTAAAGATTTTCAAGATACTGAGCCATAGCCTCACTGTCAGGACAAAGCTCACAGCCTCTTCTCATTACATACGGAAGAACAGCATTTTTTGACACTTCTGCGCTGCATAGCTGTCTGTGTATATACACTCCTACTGTTGTAGTTTTCATCTTTGTCATCGGTATATAATACAGATTTATGTTGGAATTTATTTTTATACCCTCCATTTGTATTCTCCTTTGCTTTTTCCTTTAATTAGATGTCATCCTGCCTATATTTATAATGTTATTATAAACAGCTTTCTATATATTTTACTCTTTTTTCCTTAATATGTCAATCACCCAACATAACTTTCAACATCACGAAGTGTCATATTTCGGTGAAGCGCGAGGTTTATTCCATTTGCTACAGTCTTTGAAGTACGTTCTATTACAAGGTCTATATCCTTTGTTGTTACCATAAGAGGCGCCATTTCCTCAGGTATTTCTACATTTGAAATAGTCGCAGCATCTATTACTGTCGGTACTCCTATGGCAATAACTTTTACTCCCGTTGTTTCTTCATTCAATCCCTCACGATTATTTCCAACACCCGCTCCTGGCTGTATTCCCGTATCAGAAATCTGTATAGTAGTACTTACGCGTCTTATGTCTGCCGCGGCAAGCGCATCTACAGCAATTATAAGCTGAGGCTTTACTTTATCTGCTACTGATTTAATTATATCCACCGTCTCAATTCCTGTTGTTCCCAGAACTCCCGGAGCAATCGCGCATACTCCGCTAACGTTTTCATCAAAAAAACCGCTCATCTGTCTTTTTATATGGTTTGTTACAAGCAGCTTTGAAACAACATATGTTCCGAGAGCATCAGGAGTTATATCCCTATTACCCAATCCGACAACAAGAGTAAGTGTGTCACTATTTATTTCTGCCATTTTTCGTATTTCTCCAGCAAGAATAGAACAAACTTTTTCATAGATTTCAAGGCTATATTTCAATTCAGGAGCATCTATAGTAACATAGTTTCCTATAGCTTTTCCCAGTGCTCTGCTGCCATTTTCATTTGTTATTTC
>CAJUFV010000093.1 GCA_910585795.1 uncultured Clostridia bacterium
ATAGTATTTATGCGATTTTATCACTGTTTTATAAGTGAAATTTATATAATTTGTTATTAGATAAGTGTATTGAGGACAGTAAAGAGAAAAGCAGAAAAGGACTGGTAATTCTATCTTCAAAAAAGAAAATTGGCTTTCTTTCAGACCCTAAATATATGAAGTATAAAGGCTTTGAAACAGTTGATACAGCAAAACCCTATTTTGAATTAATGTGCTTACCGTTTAGTGAAAGCGCGGATAAGCCTTGCTTTAGGAGTACTGTTCATGAGAATGGAAATATGCAAAAAGGATTTGTGTTATATTATACAAATCAGTGTCCTTTTACGGCTAAATATGTACCGATGCTTGAAAATATGGCACGGATAAAAGGAATTGATTTTCATGCGATACATATTCAGTCAATAGAGGAAGCGCAAAACGCTCCGACGCCATTTACGACATTTTCTCTTTTTTTTAATGGAGAGTTTGTAACGCATGAAATATTATCGGAGAAGAATTTTGAAAAAATTCTTGTAAGTAAAGGATTGTAGCTTTTTGACTGCTGTGCATAGGAAAAATTAATTGCGCTTTGTTGTATAGTTATGAAAATGGGTATATTATGTTTTTCTTTACATTGGGATATTTTATATGTTATAATAATGATAATATAAAAAGCTTTTAATGTTAAATGAATGTTATAACATTCTTTCAGTTAATCAAAAAGCACAGAGGAGAAAATATATGGCATTATATACTATTGCGGATTTGCATCTTCCGCTTGGCATAGATAAGCCTATGGATATATTTGGCAGTGCGTGGAAAAATTATGTTGAGCGCCTTGCGGATAACTGGCAGTCTGTAATTTGCGAAGAAGACGTTGTCGTATTAGCCGGAGATTTTTCATGGGCCACATATCTTGAACAAAGTATAAAGGATTTTGAATATCTTCACAAATTGAATGGCAAAAAAATTCTTTTAAAGGGTAATCATGATTACTGGTGGACAACAATGAATAAGCTTCATGAATTTACAGATAAAAATGGATTTGCAGATATTGATTTTTTGCAAAATAATACTTTTATGTATAAAGATATAGCAATTTGCGGTACAAGAGGATGGATTCATCCTGCATGGGACAGTTTTAGCGATGAGGACAGAAAGATTTTTGACAGAGAGGTTCTGCGTCTGGAATTGTCATTAAATAGCGTGAAAGAATGCAGGGAAATTTATGTTTTTACACATTACCCTCCGATGCCGGTGACAATGGAAACAAATCAGTTTGTTGAAATGATAAAAAAATATTCTGTGACTAAATGTATGTATGGGCATCTGCATGGTGCATCACACAAAAACGCTGTCGAAGGAATAATTGACGGTATTGAATATAGACTGGTATCAGGAGATTATTTGGCATTTATGCCTTTTAAATTAAGCGATTGAGAGGTAGGGGTATGAAATTAATGTTTGCGTCGGATATTCACGGTTCAGAATATTATGCTGAAAAACTGCGTCGTGCTTATATTAAAGAAGGAGCCGATAAGCTGATTTTATTAGGCGATTTGCTTTATCACGGTCCCAGAAATGATTTGCCGAGAGATTATGCGCCTAAAAAAGTTATTGAAATATTGAATGGAATGAAAGAGGAAATTCTTTGTGTGCGCGGCAATTGCGATACTGAGGTTGACCAGATGATGCTTGATTTTCCCATACTGGCGGATTATTCGTTGATTTACGCTGATGGAAGGACCATGTACCTTACACATGGTCATAAATTTAATCCAGATAATCCTCCGGCATTGAAAAAAGGTGATTATCTTATAAACGGTCATACCCATATTCCGGCGATACGTAATATGGGAGATTATACATATATTAATCCTGGTTCAGTTTCAATACCGAAGGCAGATAGTGGACATAGTTATATGATTTATGAGAATGATTGCTTTCGTTTGATGGAATTAATATAAAAGCTCCTGGTCAACTAAGCGTTGGCAGGAGCTTTTTCTCTGACAGACACGGGTCTTTTCTTTGTTTTTTGTTTGTTTTTTTTGCATTTTATAATAGTATTAGGAGTAATATGACCTATTTCCATTTCAAAGCACTCTTCAACCTCGTCTAGTGTGAGGAGACTGTAATCCATGAGAATTCTCAGCAGTACCTTGGCACATGCGTATGCGTCATCATAGGCCCTGTGATGTTTAAAATGTACGCCTAAGGCGTCACACAGTCTGTTTAATTTGTGACTTGAAAGTTCAGGATATGCCTTCTGTGACAGCTTGACTGTGCATAAATAATCAAATGTGGGTAGAGGTATATTAAAATGCTGTAATGTCGAGCAGAGTACCCCTACATCGAAATCGGCATTGTGTGCAATTACTGTTTTATTTTCAAGATATGGCCTTAGCCAAGTCCAGTATTTATCGAAGGTAGGCATATTAAAAACCATATCAGGTGTGATTCCGTGTATTTTTATATTATAATCATTAAATTCAAAAGGGTCCGGTTTAATAAGTATTTCTTTTCTGTCTGTTATAATGTTATTTTCCACTACACAAATTCCAAGACTGCATACACTTGTGAAATTTGAGGTGGCTGTTTCAAAATCAATAGCAACGAAGTCCATAGTATCTCTCCTAACATCATACCATTATACAACTTTTTTTGGTGAATGTCAAAGGATATGACGGGAAAAATAGTAATTCTTTGTTTATATTACAAAGTTGACACTTTTGAATATTAGTTATATAATAATGCAGTAACGAATATATATTGAAAA
>CAJUFV010000094.1 GCA_910585795.1 uncultured Clostridia bacterium
AAAATTTTTTCAAAAACAGTTCCGTTTTACCCCTCATATTTCTCCTATTAGTAGAGGGTAATCTATATTATATATTTTAGATTACACTTTGTCAAGAGGTACAAGTCATTTATGGATGTATTTCGGGTAGAAGCGGATATATTTATATTTGATATTGTGCCTTTTGTCGTTCACATCAACACCAAAAGGAGGACACAATATATGAATAAAGACTATATTTTTATGAGTAGGCGAATTGGAACTACTACATATAAAGTTAAAGTTTACTTTAACAATAACAGTACAGAAACAATGGAAGATAAAATTTTTCGGGTAATTTTAAATCACCCGTTGGCAAATGACGAAAATTGTGGTATAATGACTTCAACACCACAAATGAGCCGTTCAGCCTGAAAGGAGTTATTATGGTAACAAACAACAGGCAAACGGAAGCAAGGATAGCAAATTGTCTTTCAGATAATAAGATTGACGCTCTTTATGAGCGTTTATCGCGAGATGATGAATTATCCGGCGAAAGCAACAGCATTGTAAATCAAAAAATTATGCTTGAAAATTATGCTGCACAGAATGGGTTTACGAATATCCGACATTACACTGATGACGGATATTCAGGCGGTAATTTCGAGCGTCCCGCGTGGAAACAGCTTGTTGCTGATATTGAAAGCGGCAAGGTTAGAACAGTAATAGCAAAGGATATGTCGCGTATCGGCAGAGATTATTTACAGACAGGATTTTATACGGAAATACTGTTCAGAGAAAACGGTGTACGGTTTATCGCTATTACAAACGGAGTTGACAGCAATATTGAGGGCAGCGGCGAATTTGCTCCGTTCCTCAACATTATGAACGAATGGTATATTCGTGATTGCAGCCGCAAACAAAAGGCAGCGTTTAAGGCTCGCGGTATGTCGGGAAAACACGTTTCAAATAACTGTATTTACGGTTACAAGAAAGACCCTGAAAATAAAGACCATTGGTTGATTGACGAGGAAGCGGCAGCCGTTGTACGGAGAATATTCAATCTAAGCATTGAGGGAAAAGGTCCGGGACAAATAGCCCGTATTTTGATGAATGACAAGGTTGAGCGTCCGTCCTATTACTTCGGTACAAGAAATATAGGTATTCAAAAGAATACCTTTGACAGAAACCGTCCTTATGATTGGAACTGTACCACTGTTATGACTATGCTCGCTCGTCCTGAATATATGGGACATACAGTAAATTTCAGAAGTCATAAAGAGCATTACAAAAGTAAAAAGCAGATATGGAACTCTCCTGATGAATGGGTAATATTCGAGAACACTCACGAAGCTATTGTTGACAAGCATACTTGGGAGCTTGTTCAAAAAGTACGGAGAACAAAACGCGTACCGAATGAGAATGATATGGCAAACCCCTTTACAGGACTTATGTTCTGCGCTGACTGTGGGCGAAAAATGCACACTCACCGTGATAAGACGAGGACAAGTAAAACGCAAAAAGGTATTGACCCTGTAACTGGACTTTATCCTTATGAGCATTTTGAATGTGCGAATTATTTTCGTTCCTATGCCCGAAGTGAAACACAGTGTTTTAGTCATTATATAAATGTCAAAGCACTTTATAAATTAGTGTTAGACACAATAAAATTAGTGAGCGAGTATGCTATCTCAAACAAAGCTGAATTTATACAAAGGGTAAAGGAAACGTCAAGAGTAAAGCAACTCGAAGAAGCAAAGGACATTCAGAAACAGCTCAAGAGAAACAAAAGGCGATATGACGAGCTTGACGGAATAATCAAAAAGCTGTATGAGTCCTACGCTACGGGTAAAATCCCCGAACAGCGTTTTGAAATGCTTTTCAATGACTATGATAGTGAACAGAAACAACTCAAAATCACGATTGAGCAAACACAGAATGAGTTAAAGGAGTACGAGGAGGACAACGACAAAATAAATCAATTCCTTGAACTCACAAAGAAATATACAGACTTTTCCGTGTTGACACCTGTGATGATAAATGAGTTTATTGATAAAATTATTGTTCACGCGGCTGACAAATCAAGTGGAGAGCGGACTCAAGAAATTGAGATTTACTTGAAATTTATAGGCAAGTTTGATGTTCCAATGCCCGAACCGACAACAGCAGAATTAGAGCAAGAGGAAAAAGAGCGTCAACTACGCATAAAACACCGTGAAGCGGCAAAGCGTTACAGAGAAAATCGCAAGAAAAAACTTGCACAGCAGCAAGAGAAACAAACAGAACAAAGAGCGGAGCAATCTGCATAATACAAACACATTCGAGCGACTTATGAACAATCATAAGCCGCTCTTTTAATTTTCAGAAATGGAGGATTTTATTATGACAAACAACACAATAGTTATTGGCATAGACCACGGGTACGGTAATATCAAAACAGCTCACACCTGTTTCAAATCAGGCGTTGCCGCCTATGATAAAGAGCCGACATTCAAAAACAATATGCTGATATACAATGATAGATATTATATTATCGGCGAGGAACACAAGGAATTTATATCCGACAAGATGTTAGATGATGATTACTATATTCTCACTCTCGCGGCTGTCGCAAGGGAAATGAATATACGGAAAATCACGTCTGCAAGAGTTCATATTGCGGCAGGTCTGCCGCTTACTTGGGTTAGTGAGCAAAAAGACAACTTCAAACGGTATCTGTTGCAGAATGAAACGGCAGACTTCAATTTCAAAGGCACAGATTATCATATTGAATTTGTCAGTGCGGATATATTTCCGCAGGGCTTTTCTGCTGTCGCTGATAGCTTACGGGAATTTAAGGGCGTGAATATGCTTGCCGACATTGGCAACGGAACAATGAATGTTATGTATATAAATGAGTGCAAACCGTCCGAAAAGAAATGCTTTACGGAGAAGTACGGCACAAATCAATGTATGCTTGCCGTTCGTGAAAACTTGATGAAACTGTACGGTGTCAATATTGATGAAACGGTACTTGAAAGAGTAATCAAAACAGGCACGGCAGATATAAGCGAAAGATACTTGACCGCCATTACCGAAACAGCAAGCGAATATGTAAAAGGTATATTCCGCATACTTCGTGAACACGGATATGATGATGAGCTTATGCGTCTTTATGTTGTTGGCGGCGGTGGTTGTATGATAAAGAATTTTGGTGAATATAATTCCGAGCGCGTAATCATCAATGACGATATTTGCGCTACGGCTAAAGGTTATGAAATGCTTGCACAGCGTAAAATTCGCAGAAACGGCGGTGTGGTATGAGCAGAAAGATTATAAATACAAATATCCGCTTAAATCTTGAAAATGACGCTGACCGTCAGGCTTGGGAGTATTTGCGGAGTATGGACAGAAAGAAATACAAATCATACAGCAGGGCGGTTGTGATAGCCTTAAATGAGTATTTCAGCCGACAGGAACAGCTTATTGCAGACCCGTATCTTGAAACAAGAGAAAAGGAAGATAGGTTTTTGAAAAAGATAATAGACACAATCAAAGCAGAATTGAAAGAATGTTCATCACTTGGAATTATCAGCGGTCTTACACAGCTATTGAACGCTAATAAGCCTAATACGGAATTAGCTGATACAACAGACAATAATGATGAATACGCTGATACTGCTCTTGATTTTGCAGACGGTTTTTAATTAGCAGTAAATCAAGCTAATTTACTGCTACAAAACATCATAATAACAGTAAAAAAGATAGCGGTTACTGCCATTTTCAAAAGTATTTCGGAATTGATGGCGGTTACTGCTATTTTTATTGTTTTTACTGTCAATTCTATATATTTTAACAGAAAGAGGGGTTAAAATGACAGAGAACGAGAAAAAGCTAATACAGGAAAGACACAGACTTGAACAGGCACAAAACCGAAACCGAGAGAAAGAGCGTAAGGCTCGTACAAGGCGGTTAATTCAAGAGGGTGCAATATTGGAAAAGACTTTACCTAATATTACAGATATTGAATTAGATAATCTGGAGGATTATCTACTAAATATTTTAAAGCGATAGCGTTATTATGGGCGTTCCGATTTTCGGAACGCTCTTTTTTATCCCGAAGGGCGCATTTACTCACCACTTTTCAATTCTTGAAAAGCAGTGGTATCGCCTGCGGCGAACAGCGTCCTTGCAGGAGGCTCGTTCAATTCGTTATCACTCATTGACCGTACAGCCGAACGCAATCATAATTGATTGCCGCATTGATTATCTCAATGCAAAATGAGCGCAGCTCATTTAATCGGCTGTGTGTGAAAACTATTCACTGAATAGTTTTCACTACTGACGCAAAGCGTCATTGCTTTTTTAGAAAAAGCAACAAAAACAGTCTGCTCGGCAGACGGAAAGGAGCAATAAATCGCAATGGCAATTTATCATTTTGAAGCAAAAGTTATTACACGCGGAACAGGTCGCTCGGTTGTAGCTGCCGCCGCTTATGCGTCCTGCTCGCAGATATATAACGAGTATGACGGTATTCAACACAATTATACTCGTAAGCAAGGGTGTGTTTACAGTGAAATATTTTTGCCGCCGAACGCACCGACTGAATGGCAAGACAGAGCAGAATTATGGAATGCGGTCGAAGCTTCCGAAAAGTCTAAGGACAGCAGACTTGCAAGAGAATTGATAGTTGCCTTGCCGATTGAATTACAACTTGATGAATGGAAATCTATATTACAGAAATTCATCACAGAAAATTGTGTTGACAAGGGTATGTGTGCCGATGTCAGCATACACGATACAGACGGACACAATCCCCACGCTCATATTTTATTGACAATGCGCCCGCTTGATGATAAAGGCGAATGGCAAGCAAAAACACAAAAGGAATACCTTTGCAAACGCGGTGACGAAGAACAAGTCTTTACCGCTGATGAATTTAAGGCGGCACAGGCTAATGGTTGGGAAAAACAATATCAGTATTTCGTGGGTAAGAAAAAGGTATATATGACACCCTACGAAGCTAAATCGCAGAATTTAGAGCGAGTTTCCAAAAATCCGAAAAGTACACGATACGGCAGACAAAATCCAATATGTGCTGAATGGAACAGCGAGGAACAAATCACAATATGGCGCAAGGCTTGGGAAGATGTTATCAATCTTGAATTGGAACGGAAACAGCTTAATGAACGCGTAGACTGCCGCAGTTTCAAATCACGCGGCATAGACGAACAGCCCACAATCCACGAGGGAGTTACAGCGCGTATTATAGAAAAGCGCGGCGGTGTTTCCGAGCGTTGCGAGATAAACAGACAAATCCGAAAAGATAATGCTTTACTTCGTGAGTTGAAAAAATTAGTCGATAGTCTTGAAAATACCATTGCCAAAATTGCTGAAAATTTAGAGAATATCCGAAACAATCTGATTACGCTGAAATATAAATTCATATTCAATAAAAAGCAGATTAAACAGGTCGAAACGGAAAAACAGCTTATTCCGAATTTAATTAAACAATTCCGAGATTTAACAACAGAAATTGAACAGAAAACAGCGGAGTATAAGCAAACCAAAACTGAAAAGAATGCTTGCAGTCCTTTAAATATTTTCAGACAAAATCAGTTGTCAAAACAGCTTGAAGTATTATCAAAGGAAATACAAGAACTAAAATCAGATAAAGAATTTATACTGTTTGAATTAGGCTGCAAAACCGAAAATGATGTTGATACCGTAGAAGCGAATTACAAATATAACCTTGACGCTGCCGAAAAATTAAAGGCTCGGAATGCTGATTTACAATCAGAATACAAAGCAGATAAGGCAAATTATATTGAAATAAAAAACAATATTCCGTCCAAAAATATATCAGCCGTACAAGCTGAGCGGGCAGAAATTCAAGCTGACGGAATACGGCAGACGCGCAAGGAATTGGAAAACATCTATAAAGGCAAATTTAATGATGATATTTTTGCAGAAGTACAAAATACAGTCAACAACGATTTGGGTGAAAGCCCTTTGAAAAAATCGCTTATCAGGCAGATAGAACAAGGCAAGAAACAACAGCAAAAGTCTATCCCTAGTAAGTACAGAAATCACGAAATTGAACAATAATAATACATAAAACTTTATTAAACAAATGAAAAAACAAGCTAATACTAATTGTGCAAAAAAGATATTTATTATATTTTTCTATACGATTTTTTGTAAAAATATACTCTTGATATTAAAAATAAAATGTGCTATTCTTTTATCAAGATAGTTTAAAAGAGCTCTAAACATCTGAAAATTATAAAATGTCTTTTAAGCAAAGGCGCTTACTTACCTTAGGGTAAATAAGCGCTTTTTGAGTTTTTTAGACAAAAATTTAAATCAGGAGATGATTAGATATGAAAGTATCATTTTTAAAAAAACTAACAGGTATAACTATCGCGTCAATACTTGCCGTTGGAAGTATTGCAGGCTGCGGAAGTAAGGATACAGCGTCTATTCTGGGCAACGGTACAGCAAATGGAAACGATGTTCTTCGAGTAGGAATGGAATGTGCATACGCACCCTTTAACTGGACGCAGACAAGCGACAGTGTTTCTAACGGAGATAAGGCTGTTCCTATTTACGGCGGAGGCGGATATGCGTATGGTTATGACGTTATGATTGCAAAGAAGATTGCCGAAAACTTAGGAATGGATCTTGAAATTCATAAAGTTGAATGGGATTCCATAGGGCTTTCAATGGATTCCGGTGAATATGATTGTATCATCGCAGGTATGGGACGCACTGCCGAAAGACAGTTATCCTATTCCTTTACAGAACCGTATTATTACAGGAATAACTGCGTTGTTGTTAAGAAAGGGTCTGATATTGAAAACATTACAGGTCTTTCAGAACTTGCGGGTAAAAATGTAAAAGTAACAACGCAGCTTGGCACAGGCTGGGTTCCTCTTTTAAATCAGATACCGGATGCGGTATTGGGAGCAAATTATGAGACTACGGCGGAAGTGTTTATGGCAATTTCAAATGGTACCGCAGATGTTGCAGTTATCGATTTGCCGACAGCAGAATCGGCGCTTCTTACCAATAGTGATTTAAAGATTATCACCCTAAATGAAAATGACACATTCTCAGGCGATGAAGAAATGACTAATATTTGTATCGCAACAAGAAAAGATGATATTGAATTGAGAGATAAAATTCAGGGCGCGATGGACACATTAGGACTTACGCGTGATAGTATGAATGAGCTTATGGAGGAAGCTATCAAGCTTCAGCCTGCGGCAAATTAAAAGTTATTTGGCAACGGAGCTGATTTACTTTGAGTAAACAGCTCCGTTATTTATTTGATTTTAAAGGGGAAGTGAACTTATGGGAAATACACCTAACGGAGTTTTTGAATGGGTATTGTTTATAGCCCGTGAATATTCCGATTTGTTTATAACGGGAACAATTATTACCTTAGCGGTAGCAGTAATTGGAACACTTATCGGGTTTGTTCTCGGGTTTGTAATGGGTATAGTTGAAGATACAAAGATAGATGAAGACGACAATATTGTCTGGAAGGTAATCTTAGGACTTTTAAAGGGAATATGTAAAATTTACATAGAGATTTTCCGCGATACACCAATGATAGTGCAGGCAATGATAATTTATTTCGGCATTCGTCAGTGTGGATTTGAAATAGATCCCATTGCCGCGGGAATAATTGTAACTACCTTGAATACAGGAGCATATATGGCGGAAACAGTGCGCGGAGGAATAAAGTCTATTGATGTTGGACAACGCGAGGGGGCGCTGGCAATGGGAATGTCGCCGGTTTCGGTGATGTTGTTTATAGTATTGCCGCAGGCTTTTAAGAATATTATTCCTGAAATGGTAAATATGTTCTTAACTAATTTGAAAATGACTTCCGTTCTTAATGTCATTGGAGTAAAGGAATTGTTTTTACAAGCGAAAACAGCAGGCGGAACATACTACAAATACCTTGAGTCTTATCTTACAATAGCGGTAATATATTTTGTTCTTTGCTTTGTATTTAACAGATTATTTTTGCTGTTAGAAAAGAAAATCGCAGGAAAAAAGGATTATGTCCTTGCAGTAGAGCATATGGACAATAATGAATAAAGGAGTGTGTTCTTATGAAAAACGAAGAAATTATAAGGGTTGAAGAGCTTAGTAAAAGCTTCGGAGAACACGAGGTGTTGAGGAAGATAGATTTTGAGGTCAATCGAGGAGAGGTGATTTGTATTTTGGGATCATCGGGCTCAGGCAAATCAACGTTGCTGCGGTGTATTAACCGTCTTGAAAAGCCGAGCTACGGAAGAGTGTTCTTTCACGGAAAAGAGCTTGGTAAATCTCAAAAGGAAATTAACAGCTATCGTTCAAAGGTGGGAATGGTTTTTCAATCCTTTAATTTATTTAATAATATGACTGTTTTGAAAAATTGTATGGAATGTACGAGAAAGGTACTTCATTTACCGAAGGAGGAAGCGTATGACAGAGCTATACTTCATCTTAAATCTGTCGGTATGGCACCATATATAAATGCTCTGCCTGCACAGCTCTCAGGCGGACAGAAACAACGAGTAGCTATTGCTCGCGGACTTTGTATGAATCCCGAAGTGCTGCTCTTTGATGAACCAACAAGTGCGCTTGACCCTGAAATGGTCGGCGAAGTGCTTAATGTTATGAAATCACTTTCAAAAACAGGACTTACAATGCTGATTGTAACTCACGAAATGGGCTTTGCGCGAGATGTTTCCGATAGGGTTTTATTTATGGATAAGGGGTACATTGTAGAGGACGCGCCGCCCGAAAAATTCTTTACTTCACCCGATAATTCAAGAACAAAGGAATTTTTGTCGCGTTATATGGCAGGTTGATAGGAGGTAAAAATGAATAATTTTGTTGTTACATTTGCAAGAGGATTTGGAACAGGAGGAAAAGAAATTGCGTCAAAACTTGCTGCTGATTTAGGTGTGCATTGCTATGAAAACCGCATATTGACTCTGGCGTCTCAAATGAGCGGACTTAATAAAAAACTGTTTGACGAAGTAAACGAAAAAATACGCTCGTCAGGGGGGTTTACCAATTTACTGAGAGGACTTCCGCGGGCGCGGCATTATATTTCACGAAACGAAAAGTTTGTTTCGGACGATAAGCTGTTTGAATTTCAAAAACAGATTATCGAAAATTTAGCCGAAACAGAATCCTGCGTAATTGTAGGAAAATGCGCCGATTGGATTTTGCGCGGACGCGAAAATGTAGTAAGCATTTATATTGAAGCGCCAAGAGATTTTTGTATTAAGCGTACTATGGACAATATGCAGGTATCAAGAGAGACAGCGGCGGCAACCATAAAACAAACTGACAAGTTCCGCGCGGATTATTATAATTATTATACTCACGGAAATTATTGGACAAATCCGGTGAATTATGATATGACGCTCAACAGCGAAAAAGCCGGTATTGAAAATTGTGTTGCAATAATTAAAGAGTATATGAAAATCAAAGGGTTAATTAAATAATGGGAGTGAGATAATACTATGTTATTAAAAGAAACAGGCTTAACAGCACAGGATATAAAGAATAAAGTCGGTAAATATATGATTGAAACATATGAACGTTTTGATTTTGTGGCAGACACTGCAAAAGATATGTATGTTTATGATGAAAACGGAAATGAGTACCTTGACTTTTACGCGGGAATTGCTGTAAACTCTGTCGGCAACTGCAACAAGGCTGTTGTAGAGGCGGTGCGTACTCAAGCCGGAGAGATTATGCAAACCTTTAACTATCCATACACCGTTCCACAGGCGTTGCTTGCAGAAAAAATTTGTACTGCGATTGGTATGGATAAGATTTTCTTTCAGAACAGCGGTGCGGAAGCAAATGAAGCTATGATTAAAATGGCAAGAAAGTACGGTGTAGAGAAATACGGCGCCAATAAGTATAATATAGTTACGGCGGCAAAATCTTTTCACGGCAGAACTTTTGGCGCAATGAGTGCAACAGGTCAGCCGGACAATGCTTGTCAGATAGGATTTGGAGATATGACACCGGGTTTTACATATGCGGAGTATAACAATCTTGAAGCTTTTAAGGCTGCCTGTACGGAAAACACGATTGCTATTATGATTGAGCCGGTTCAGGGCGAAGGCGGTGTAAATCCTGCAACCCCTGAATTTATGAAAGGACTTCGTGAGTTTTGTGATAAAAATAACATATTGCTTTTGCTTGATGAGGTACAGACGGGTTGGTGCAGAACAGGCTCGATAATGAGTTATATGAATTACGGAATAAAGCCTGATATTGTTTCTATGGCAAAGGCTATGGGCGGAGGTATGCCTATTGGCGCGATATGCGCGTCATCAGAGGTTGCAAAAGCATTCACAATGGGCTCTCACGGCACAACCTTTGGCGGACACCCTGTTTGCTGCGCCGCGTCGCTTGCAGCGGTTACGGAGCTGTTAGATAAAAAACTTGCGGACAATGCAAAAGCGATGGGCACATATTTTATGAGTTTGCTCAAAACGCTTCCTCATATAAAAGAAGTAAGAGGTCAGGGCTTGCTTGTAGGAGTTGAATTTGAAGACGGGATTAACAGCGTTGATATAAAGCATGCCTGCTTTGACAGAAAATTGCTTATTACCGCTATCGGTACAAATATTATTCGTATGATTCCGCCGCTTATTGTTACAGAAAAGGATTGTGATATAGCATTTGCAATTATAAGGGAGGCAATTAGAGACGTTTATGAAAAATAAATTTCAATATTATTTGCCTGTCAACATAATATTTGGCAGCGGAAAAATAAATTCTGTTGGTGATATTTCAAGAACATACGGCTCAAAAGCACTGATTGTTACGGGCGGCAACAGCGCAAAAAAGTCAGGTGTTTATGATTGTGTAAAGAATTGTCTTGTATCTGTTGGGATTGATACTGTTTTATTTGATAAAGTAACACAAAATCCTCTTACCACTACTGCCGTTGAAGGCGCGGCTATGGCAAAAGAACATAATTGTAATGTTGTTGTGGCGGTTGGCGGTGGAAGTGTTATGGACTGTGCGAAAGCCATTGCATTTCTTGCCATTAATGACGGGGATATAAATGACTACATATTCAATATTCGTAATAGTGATAAGGCTCTGCCGTTGATTTTAATTCCAACCACTTGCGGAACGGGTTCAGAGGGCAACGGTTTTGCGGTACTTACAAATCCCGAAACAGGCGACAAAAAATCGCTCAGATGTAATGCAATCATTGCAAAAGCGTCAATAATAGACCCTGAGTGTATGATGACTATGCCAAAAAATGTTTTGGCTTCCGTAGGATTTGACGCATTATGCCATAATATAGAAGCATATACATCTATGATTGCCCAGCCTTTTACAGACGCACTGAGTTTATACGCTATTTCGCTTATAGCGAATAATCTGACAGATGTATATAACGGTAAAATAGAAAAAAGCGGTTGGGAAAAGCTTACGCTGGCAAGTACCATAGGCGGTATGGTTATAAATACGGCAGGCGTAACACTGGCGCACGGTATGGAACACCCCGTTAGCGGACTTCGTAACATAGTTCACGGTCAGGGCTTGGCGGCGCTTACTCCCGCCATTATTGAAGCATCATATAAAGGCAATGAGAATAAATTCAAAAATATTGCAAAATGCTTTGGAGGTACTTGCGCTGAAGATTGCGCAAAAGTAATACGAAATCTCTTATGTGAAATAGATTTAACACGCACTCTTTCTGATTTGGGAATAAAAGAAAATGATATTCCGTGGCTAGCGGAAAATTGTATAAAGGTTTCCGCCGCAAGTGTAAAGAATAATCCTGTTGTATTCACGCAAGGGGAAATTGCAGAATTGTACGGAAGATGCTTATGATATATCATAAAGCAGACTATTTTAGCAAGATGCGCGGTTAATGTGTTCAGTGGAGGCATAAGTCTTTGCTGAGCATTTGCCGCATATATGCGAAAATGATATTGGGAGTGATTTTGATTATGAAGCCTATTATAGGAATTGTACCGCTATGGGATAGCAATAAGAAAAGTTATTGGATGTTGCCGGGATATGTTGAGAGTATCATAGACTCAGAAGCCATACCTGTAATACTGCCTATGACAGATAATACAGATATTATAGACAGATTATTTAATACGTGCGGCGGCATTTTATTCACAGGAGGACAGGACATATCTCCGTCAATTTATGGAGAAGCTGCATTTTCCGAATGTGGAGAAATATGCGGTGAAAGAGATAATATGGAAAAGTATTTATTTGAACTTGTCTTAAAAAATGACAAACCCGCACTTGGAATTTGTCGCGGTATTCAAATATTTAACGCTTTGCTTGGAGGTACATTGTATCAGGATTTAAACTCTCAATTTCTATCAAATATAAACCATCATCAGTTGCCACCTTATAATTTGACAACGCATAAAGTAAAATTATGCAACCAAACACCACTGCAAGCGTTGCTGAAAAAAGATGTATTGGAGGTAAATAGTTATCACCATCAAGCAATACGAACTTTATCAGAAGAACTTTCACCAATGGCATTTTCCGAAGATGGATTGACAGAAGCTGTATATATGCCGTCTAAACGGTTTGTATGGGCTGTACAGTGGCATCCTGAATTTTTATATAAAACCGACGAAAATAGCAGAAAAATATTTAGAGCGTTTATAAACTCGGCTTCTTAATTATTGTAGAGTAATATATTAAACAAATTTTTTGTTGTATACATAAGAGTATGTTATACAATAAAAATATCAAATTATCTTTCGATATATATTCATCAGTTCAAAAATTTCCAAAAAATATTACATTCACCCTTGACAAAAAGTGTCTTGGGGTATTTGAAAGGAAAAAGTGCCACGTTAATATTTCAAAGATGGGGAAATATGAAGTTTGCATACCGAAATCGCGAATTTTGGTGTAAGGGATATTACGTTGATACCGTGGGGAAAAATACAAAAGCGATAAAAACGTATATATCCGAACAATTAAAAAGAGATAGATAGAGTGACCAGTTGAGTTTGTTTGACCCACGGGACCCATTTATGGGTAAGTAAGTAATAGTTGCATGGCTGGCAGGCCAATAAAAGACGCACTTGTGCGTTGCCAGTAGTATTAGGGCTATGCCCGAAAATGAAATACCACCCGCTATGCGGGTGGATTTTTATTGCGTTTGTAAATTCAATATTTAACACAGTAAAAAAACTGTATTTTAATTAAATATCCACTATTTGCTTAAATCCAAATTTCTTATTTTGTTTCTTAAAGGAAGCACATAGGACGGAGAAACAGAAAGCTCGTCAACTCCCATTTTTAAGAACCGTTCCGTTAGCTCCAAATCTGCGCCAAGCTCGCCGCATATGCCAACCCATACATTTTCCTTATGAGCATTTTTGCATACCATTTCAATCATTCTCAAAACCGCCTCGTGATGCGGATTGAAGAAATCATCAAGCTTCGGGTTTTGACGGTCAATCGCCATAGTATATTGTGAAAGGTCATTTGTTCCTATGCTGAAAAAGTCAACCTCTTTTGCAAGCATATCACTTATCATGACCGCAGCAGGCGTTTCAATCATAATGCCTTCTTCAATGTTATTATACGGAATGTTTTCCTCATCAAGCTCTGCTTTTACTTCCGCTGAAATTGCTTTTATTCTTTTAACTTCTTCAACAGATGTAATCATAGGGTACATTACGGCAAGTTTACCGTATTTTGATGCTCTGTAAATTGCGCGAAGCTGTGTTTTGAAAATATCAGTTCTTGTAAGACAAATTCTTATTGCCCTAAGTCCCATAGCGGGATTTTCCTCTTTGTCAAGATTAAAATAATCAGCCTGCTTATCCGCGCCAATATCAAGCGTTCTTATAATAACGCGTTTCCCTGCCATTGTTTCAGCGGCTTTCTTATAAATCTGAAATTGTTCATCTTCGGTAGGATATGTACTGCTTTCAAGATATATAAATTCACTTCTGAATAATCCTATACCTCCCGCGTCATTTTTTAATACATATGCCAAATCTTTGACATTACCTATATTTGCATAAACAAGAACCTCTTTTCCGTCCTTTGTTATATTTTCCTTACCTCGAAGCTCCTGAAGAAGTCTTTGTTTTTCAAGTTCATCACTTTTGCGCCGCTGCATTTTTGCAAGCAATTCTTCGTCAGGCTCAATATATATAACACCGTTAAAACCGTCAACAACCGCCATTTTGCCTTCAAGTTCATCTGAAATTTCAATATTAACGCCTATAAGAGCCGGAATGTTCATTGTGCGTGCAAGAATTGCCGTATGCGAATTTGTCGAGCCGTGAACGGTTACAAACGAAAGCACAAGATTTTTGTCAAGCTGAACTGTTTCGCTCGGAGCAAGGTCATCGGCAAGTATGATAACAGGCTCGTTTGACATAGCCTTTCCCGCATCTGAATTTGTAAGAATTCTTATAATTCGCTCGGAAATATCCTTAACATCTGCCGCGCGTTCTTTCATATACGCGTCGTCCATTGATGAAAACATCTCCGAAAAATTATCTGCTGTTATTCCTACTGCATATTCTGCATTCACGCCTTGCTCGGCAATGATATTTTTTATCGAATTAAGATAATCGTCATCATCAAGCATCATTTGATGAATTTCAAAGATTGCTGCACTTGCTTCGCCTACTTCTTTTTTTGCTTTATCATATAAAGCGGCAAGCTGACTTTGAGCTTCTGTTTTAGCCTTTTCAAAACGCGATATTTCATCATTACAATCATCAATCTTATGTCTTACAATGCGCTGTTCACTTTTCGCCATAATGTGGATTTTGCCGATAGCAATTCCGCCGTACACGCTTTTTCCGTTATACTCAGTCATCTACAATCTTCCTTTCTTAAAAAATTTAATCGCCTGCCCCGACAGTAAAATCATCGGAGCAGGCTTATTATTAGGGGATTACAGGTTGTTTTTAAGGAACGCTTCAAGCTCTGACGCTGCGGTATCCTCGTCGCTGCCGCTAACAGTTATTGTGATTTCCTGTCCCTGCTTTGCAGCAAGCCCCATAACGCCGAAAATCTTTTTCGCACTTACTGTCTTTCCGTCCTTTGTTATATTAACCTCAGAATCAAACTTTGACGCTGCCTTTACAAATTCACCTGCCGGTCTTGCGTGAATACCTGCCGGGTCAGTTACTACATACTTAAATTCTTTCATTGTTATATCCTCCTAAAAATTATTTTATTATTCATTAACAGGCTTTTTTAAAAGCGCAAGCATAAACATTGTTACAACTGAGCCGACTGCAAGCGATACAAGATACATCGGCCAATTTCCGACAACAGCGAATACGAATATACCGCCGTGCGGAGCCATAAGCGTGCAGTTAAATAACATTGAAAGCGCGCCTGCTACCGCAGCGCCTAAAGCTGTCGCGGGAATTACTCTTGCAGGATCTGCCGCCGCAAACGGAATAGCGCCCTCTGTTATAAAGCACAGTCCCATAATATAGTTTGTAAGACCTGCATTTTTCTCTGCCTTATTAAATCTGTTCTTGAAAAATGTTGTCGCAAGAGCTATGCCAATCGGAGGAACCATACCGCCAATCATAACTGCCGCCATAATATCATAATTGCCGTTTGCGATAGCCATTGTACCGAATACATATGCGGCTTTGTTTATAGGACCTCCCATATCAATAGCCATCATAGCTCCCAAGACTATACCGAGAACGATTTTTGAACTGCTGCCCATAGCGTCCAGAAGATTTGCAAGTCCTGTATTTACAACTCCGATAAGCGGATTAAACACAAGCAGCATAAGCGTACCCATAATGAATATTCCGAGAACCGGGTAAAGTAGTGTTGGTTTTATACCGTCCATACTTTGCGGAAGTTTTGAGAATGCTTTTTTTAGCAAAAGCACAATATATCCCGCGATAAAGCCTGCAACGAGCGCGCCGAGAAATCCTGATACCGTGTTACCGGAAGCTCCAAATACAGTGTTCTGGATAAATCCATTAAGTCCGCCGTAGGTTAAAGCCTGACCGTCTGCATTTACCCATTCCAGAACGGCATTACCGTTTGCCGCAAGCATTCCTCCGACAAAGCCAACTGCAAGTCCCGGACGGTCGGCTATACTGTATGCGATATATCCTGCGAGTACAGGGAGCATAAGTCCGAATGCAACCTCTCCGATTGTTTTAAAGAATGCTGCAATCGGAATGTTTTTACCGAAATTGGCAGGGTTTATACTAAAATCATCGAGCAAAAATGCTATTGCAATAAGAATACCTCCGCCGATAACAAACGGCAGCATATGCGAAACACCGCTCATAAGGTGCTTGTAAAGCATATGACCTAAACCTTCTTTTCCGTTATCGGAAGTATCGGCAGTGTCATTACCTGTTGCATTGTATATATGAACATCACCCGCTATTGCGCGCTTTACAAGAGTGTCTGCCTTGCTTATTCCGTCAGATACCTGTACTTTGATGAGCTTCTTACCGTCAAATCTATCCATAGGAACGTTTACATCACAGGCTATAATTACGCAGTCTGCATTTTTGATTTCATCTGCGGTTATAACATTTTTCGCACCGCCGCTGCCGCGTGTTTCGACTTTGATTGAGCAGTTGTTTGCAACTGCCGCTTTTTCTAAAGCCTCGGCAGCCATATATGTGTGCGCTATACCTGTAGGGCAGGCGGTAACCGCTACTATATTACATTTTGCATCAGACACCTCCGCTCCGTAGGAATCAATACCCTTGCTTTCCTCGTCTGCGTCGTCGATAATTTTAAGAAATTCGTCAACAGACTTAGCATTCTTTAAGCTGTTTGAAAAATCTTCGTCCATCATCATAACGGACAGCTTGCCAAGAACGTCAAGATGCACATTTTCTTTTGTATCGGGAGCGGCTATTAAAAATATGAGCGACACCTTCTCGCCGTCAAGAGAATCAAAATCAACTCCGTTCTTAACAACCATTGCCGCAAGACCGGGCTTTGTAACAGCATCACATTTTGCGTGAGGAATTGCTATACCCTCGCCGATACCTGTTGAACCTTCGGTTTCCCTTGCGAATACACGCCTTTTGTATTCCTCTTTGTCATTGATTTTTCCGCTTTTACACATCAAATCAACCATTTTGTTGATTGCGTCCTCTTTTGACACAGCCGAGCCGTTTACTTCTACCGAACGGCGGTCAAGTAAATCTGTGATTTTCATAAAATCTCCTCCTTAATATAAATTATAAAAGTTCAAATGAATTATAAACCCGTTCAATTTCTGATTTTGTTGCAAGCATTTCAGAAAACGCGCTTGCGCTTCCCGCAGACAATCCCATTTTGAAAGCGTGCGTATAATCGCGCTTTTCATACCAGCCGGCAATAAATCCTGCAACCATTGAGTCGCCTGCGCCGACAGAGTTTTTAACTGTTCCTTTCGGCGCCTCGCTCATTAGTACATCTCCTGTTTCCGCTATAAGAACAGCGCCTTCGCCCGCCATTGATATGAGTACATTTTTCGCGCCCTTCTCCTGAAGCTTTTTCGCGTAAGGAACGACCTCCGCGCGAGTTTTTAAAGTTACGCTGAATATTTCTCCAAGCTCGTGATTATTAGGCTTAACAAGGAATGGCTTGTGTTCAAGCACATTGATTAGCAAATCCTTTGTCGCGTCAACCGCAATCATAATATTTCTGTCAGAAAGCATTTTCATAATATCGCTGTAAAGCGAATCAGGCAACGAAGATGGAATACTCCCCGCAAGAATAAGCGTATCTCCGTCTTTTAAAATATTAAGTTTTTTTAGAAGCTCAGACATTGCCGCATCATCAATCACAGGTCCGACAGCATTGATTTCCGTTTCCTTATCTGATTTTATTTTTACATTTATTCTTGAAAGTCCGTTTTTTAATTCAATAAAGTCGCTTTTTCCGCCCAGCTCTTCAAAACTTCGCTTAATCTCCTTACCTGTAAAGCCGGCTATAAAACCGAGAGCCGTATTTTCTATTCCCAAATTGTTCAGAATAGTCGAAACATTAAGTCCCTTTCCTCCGGGCAAAAGCTGCTCATAGCTTGCTCGGTTTGTCATTCCCGGCTGAAGATTTTCTACGCCTATCGCATAATCAATCGCAGGATTAAATGTAACAGTATAAATCATTTTGCATACCTCTTTTCGTTACTTCTTTGCTAAAATAATATTCTTGCAGTCTTCATATCCTTTGACTTGTTTTTCTGTTATTATAACGGCTTCGTCAAAATCCGCAAATCCGACAGGACTTATTGAATCGAATTTAGAAGCGTCTGCAACAATATACCGCTTTTTGCAGTTCATAAACGACATTCTCTTTACACCAGCTTCCTCGCGGTCCGGAGTAGTAAAACCCGTTTTTTTGTGAATTCCGTTTGTGCCCCAAAAACCGATTGTAAAATTGTATTTTGAAAGTGCTTCAAGCGTTTCCGCACCGACAATAGCTTCCGTTGCGCTTTTGAGCCTGCCTCCGGTGAGATATACCTCACAGCCCATGTGCGAAAGGCTGCACGCGTGATTCACTGCGTTAGTTACATAAACTGCATTTTTTTCAGTAATGTAATCAATTATAAATTCAGTTGTTGTCCCTGCGTCTATATACACAAAATCATCTTTTTTTATAAGACCTGCCGCATATTGGGCTATAAGCTTTTTTTCTTCTATATTTGTAATTCGTCTGTCTGCAATTTCATCATCACGCATTTTAAATGATGTATTTATAGACATTGCTCCGCCGTGTACCTTTATTATTTCTCCCGCAGCGTCAAGAGTATTCAAATCACGCCGTATTGTTGATTCTGATGCATTAAGGTATTCCATAAGCTCCTGAGCCGTTGCGCTGCCTTGTTCATTAACGCGCTGAGTTATTTTTGACAGTCTTTCTTCTGCAAGCATTCTTTCGCCTCCTTTGATACTGTTTTCTTTTATGATTTAATTATAGCACAGTAAACGGTCAAAACCAATCATTTTCATTCACAAAAAGTCATGATACTTTTTGTGAATAATGCACAATATTACGCAAAATATTGAAAAACTGATACATAATTCAAGACTCGTCAAAAACGTTCAGAAATAAAAATTATTTGTCAGACAGTCATTATATAAA
>CAJUFV010000095.1 GCA_910585795.1 uncultured Clostridia bacterium
CGATGATACTTGGCGGGAGACTGCCTGGAAAAGTAGAAAGCTGCCGGAACTTACAAATGCTGAAGATAACGACGGAGTCGTTATCTTTGGTGTTTAAAGAAATATTCCTCTATAGCTCAGTTGGCAGAGCGCGTGACTGTTAATCACGATGTCGCTGGTTCGAGCCCAGCTGGAGGAGCCACGAAGCCTTGAAATACTTTGTATTTTAAGGCTTTTCTACATAAAAAAATTTTTTAGTAAAAAACTTGAAAATATCATTTATGGCAGAGAAGAGCTGAATTTTTGTTTTTAAAATTCGGCTCTTTTTTTTGTTCGGCTCAATGTCAATAGTTGTGGTGAAGAAAGTGAATGGAAAAATCACACATATTAAAGTATATCAGCGACCTTGTTTAGCGAGGTCGTTTTTGTAGCTGAACATATGCAGAATGCGATTGCGAAACCGCCCAAAATTGCGGTATCCGTAAGCATTACGTTTGAGTACCTTGATTTTGTTGTTGCAGCCTTCGGTAAAACCGTTTGAGTATGGGACATCAAAGGAGTTCAGTATTCCGGTCTGCCAATTCAGCAATGTTTTGGCGCAATACATATATTCTTCAATATTAGAGCTTTCAGCGGATGAAATCCAGTCAGACATAAGCCGCTTTGCCGTCTGACGGTCATTGGCATCCATAATCTTGTAGAATTGCTCCTTGAGATAGTACGCATGAAGCATTTCGTCAGATATGTAAAGCAGAGAATTTACCCGTTCTTTTTCCCAGTCTTTAAGCTTGGCGTTTCGCTTTATGAGGAGGCGTTTTGAGTGCTTGAATAACAGGCGGTACTTTTTGCCGTAGATTTGCTGTACCCGTTTTCTGACCTTATCGAAAGCCCAGACCATCTGACGGATAAAGTGGTAACGGTCAATGACCTGAGTGCCGTTTTTAAAGAAGGCGCAGGCAATGTCTGTGTATTGCTGCCACATATCACTTACGAAGAAGCGTACCCGTTTACGTTGTTTTGGAGACCACTGACGCAGATAGCCAATAAGGGAGGATTGACTTCTGTCAGGAAGAATATCAAGAACTCTGTGAGAAGCGGGGTCAGTAATGATAGCCTGATATTTTTGATTTCCGGTATTGCCCTTAAACTCATCAATAGCGAATACATGAGGGAGTTTTTGAGGTTTAGGGATATGAATAGTATCAAAAACGGTTCTTAGGAAATGGTAGTGGTCAATAATTGAACAACAAGGGAGATGACATTAAAATGAACAATATTGATACAGAGGAATTAGAACGAGAAATTAAGGCTTGCCCCATTACAAGGATTAAAATATCAGATACGGAAGTATATTCAAAGCATCCATTTCGGGTTGTTCATAATAAAGCGCTTGAAATGCTTGCAGAGGATATCAAGGAGAATGGACTGCTTGAACCTATTATTGTCCGCGTCATAGGTTTTGGAGGTAAGTATGAAATACTAAGTGGGCATAGGCGTATAGCAGCCTTAAAATTGAATGGTAGTGATGAAGTCGATGCACGAATTATGAACTTCACGGATACCGAAGCAGCTAATGTGGTTATAAAATCTAATCTTCTACAGAGAGAAAAGGTATTGCCGTCAGAACGCGCGAGAATATATATGTTGCGTAATGAATGTCTAAAAAAGGAGAAATATGGGAGTCAGTACGCCGGGCGTACTGAGATTACGGATGAGATAAAAAAGATTTTAGCAAAAGAATTTAATGTTTCTGCAACAAGTATATTTGAATATATCCGATTGAATAATTTAATTGAGGAATTATTATATGCTCTTGATGGAGGTATAATCAAATTTAAAATAGCAGTTGCATTATCGACATTTCCCAAAAGACGGCAGGTTATTATATACAAATATTTTTTTGAAGAAGAAAAAGCTGTTTTAAACAATGAGTATATAAAGAAAATGAAAAAATACATAACAAATCTGACAGAAGAAATTCTTGAACAGATAACGTCAGAGCTTAATGCACCCAAGAAAAAAGCGGAAAAACCTGTTGACACTTTTGTAAATAAATATATCAGTCATTTCAAAAGCGAACAGGAGCTTTTTGACCGCCTTGAAAAATTGCTTATCGTATATCTTGAAAATGAAAAGCATTTAGACAAGGCGGGTGGTGAATAGTGAAAAATATATTTTTCTGGTCTGGTGGAAAGGACAGCACTGCCTCAATAATTCTTGCTCATATAAATCATTTGCCGATTACGGAAATAGTTTTCTGCGAGGTTATGTTTGATAAAAGCAGGAATATATCAGGGGAAACGCCTGCACATATTGATTTTGTAAAAAATATTGCAATACCGATATTTAGAGAATGGGGATATAAAGTAAAAATACTTCAAGCAGACAATGACTATATGGATTTATTTTTTCATACCATTACAAAATCAAAGACAGAAGAAAATAACGGCAAGCATAGCGGATGGCTTATCGGGGGCAGGTGTGCGGGTAATGACAGATTGAAAATGAAACCCATACGACAATACCGTAAAAGTATCGAGGGTGAGTATGTAGAGTATGTAGGAATAGCGTCGGACGAATCTAAACGCTTGGAACGTCTTACAGATAATAAGCGGTCTTTGCTTTATGAATATAATTGTACAGAGGAAATGACTTATGAGCTTTGCAAGAATTATGGACTGTTATCGCCAATATATAGCTTTACAAGGCGTAACGGATGTTGGTTCTGTCCAAATCAGTCATACAACGAGCTTGCATATTTAAAGTTTCTGCATCCTGAGTTATGGAATGAACTTAAAATATTATCGTGTGTGCCTGATTTGGTATCGCGTGGGTTCAGGTACGGCGTATCGTTTAACAAGGTGGAGGAAAAGGTAGACAAAATAATATCGCAAAAGTGGTTGGGGCAGTAAAAGCTCCATATTTTTTTTGTGCTTAAAATTAAAATACAAAGAGTGGTGATGTTGTTGAAACAAATTTATACATATTGTAATGAAAGCGGTGTATCTCAGGTTCTTGAATTTCTGAAACATTCAGATGATAAAATCAAGAAAAAGTTTAAGTATCAGCTTAACATACTTGTAGCGGAGAACAGAATACTGTGTGAGCCGCACGTCAAGCATTTCATCATAGAGCGTTACAGAATGTTCTATGAATTTAGGATAAAAATATCTAAAAAGATTGTTCGTATAATTTTCTGCGAAAGAGATGATAATATTGTACTTCTTCACGCGTTTTACAAACACGATAAGCGTGATACTGAAAAGGCGCTGGAATGTGCTTTGAAAATATATGAACATTTAGAGAATGACAGTCTGCTGCCGTTTCAGTATTTGTGCGAGGTGATGCTGAAATGATAAGTGTTATCAGCGCATTTAAAAATCAGGCAATTCAGAATGAATTACGGCGGGATATAGAAAATCATAATATATCATTTATGTGTGATGATTGTGCAAACACGGTGATGCTTTTGATGGAAGTTGAACAAAATCCGAATGTCGATGTGATTTTCATAAGGCATGCGGAAAGGAGAGATACTGACACGCATTTAGAGCAAATACGGAGTATTTCAAAGGATGTCCGCATTGTGCTTATTATAAGCGGATTGAGAAAACAGTATGTACAATCGCAGCTTGACGGTTATCGTAAGAGATATAACATTGAGGATATTATCTTTGAGGGCAAGGGATTGGATAAGCTTGAAATCTTATCTATTATGAACAAGGGCAGAATAGCGGAGACAGAGCAGGCAACAGAGGCAGAACAGCCTGTTAAGGAAACAGAAAAAACAGAGGTTGAAATTCTGAAAGAAAAACCGCCTGTGAATGAACCCGCAAAAGAGCTAAATGTTGAGCAGGAGAATCTAAAAAAAATAAAATCTGAAAAACCCAAATCATATAAGCCTAAAAAGCCTGTTTCAGATATTAAACGGAAAAATAAAAAAGTATTACCGTATAAAATATCAGACAAATGCTGGGTTATTTCTGTTTTCGGTACAACGCATGGCGCCGGTGTTACGAATATGACGGCAAGCCTTGCGGAATATCTTGCAGGGAACGGTAAAAGGGTACTCGCTCTTAATCTGTCGGGCGGTGATGAGTTCCGATATATTAAAGGACAGGCTGAATACAGAGATGTAAAGTCATTGAATATATCCGAATTAAAAAAGGACTATGATATTATTCTTATTGACCTTGGCGTGCCTTACAGGATAAGCAGCGGAGGGGCTTTCAATGGTTATTCAAACGGATATGATTACAGAAATATTGAATTGCTGAAAAAATCCTCTTTGCAGATTATTATGTCATTGTCTGATGCTTGGCATATCAAGAAATGCGAATACTTTTTAAGTGATGAAACGTGGGCGGGAAAAATATCAAATTCATATATCTTTTTATTTGATACTGAACCGCCTAAGTCGTTACAGAAATACATGGTAAATCAGTTTGACCGAAACAGTCAGAGCTTTGCAAATGAGATTGCAGAGCTTTTTTTAATGGAATAGGAGTGATAAATATTGAAGAAGTTATTTGAAAATAAACTTGTTGTAGGCGGTGTATGTATTGTCATAGCCGCTATCCTTGCATTTCTGGTACTTCCGGGAATGTATAAGCAGAAAGAAAAGACGATATACATATGCCGTTTACAGTCGGATATTACGGCAGGGACAAAGATAGAAGCTGAAATGCTGAAAACCGTTGAGGTAGGTAGTTACGGGTTGCCCGAATCTGTTGTAAAAAATCCCGATGACCTTGTAGGCAAGTATGCAAAGGTTAGTTTGACAGCAGATGATTATCTATATTCTTCAAAATTTGCTGATTATGTATCAGATGAACGCTTTGACAAGGCTGTGGCAGAGGGAAAGCGCCTCATTGCAGTAAGTGTACCGAGTAATGCCGCAAGTGTGGCAAATCAGCTTAAAGCTGGTGACAGGGTTACAGTTGCGTATTATACAGATGATAATGTCATTATTGATGATGCGCTTAAAGGTATAGAAATTTACAGCGTGGAAAATGAGGACGCTCAAAATCTGGAGAACGTGAAGGGGAGCGAGGATAAAGAGGACACAATCGCCGCAAATGTAACACTAATAGCAACAGAAGAACAGGCGGCGAAGCTTATCAGTGCAGAGTATTCGGGAAAACTCCACATCATGTTAGAGAATAGAGGTGTGGCATAATGAACGCGAAAGTTATATCTGTCTGGGGCGCAAACGGCAGCGGAAAAACTACAACGGCGGTTAATCTTGCGTTTTCTCTTGCACAGCGTAATTTCACGGTAGGACTTATTTCATCAAATATGTACTACGGAGAGATGCAGACGCTTTGCGGCTGTAATATTCCCGAAGATCGCGGTATATACCACGCCCTTATGGGCGGCGAAACGAAGAATATGTTTGTGCAGGCAGGGAAAACGTCAGTATTTGTTTTATCTGTCCCCGATAAATTCGACGCTATGCAGCTTACTACCGTATCTGCAAAAAGCGTTAAGGATATGCTTGATGACGCGGCTTTTCGTTTTGATTATCTTGTAATAGACGGTGATACCGAACTGAATAACCCGATTTCAAGCATAGGAATGACGGAGGCTGATATGATTATCGCTGTGCATCGTCCATCGGTAAAGGATTGTCTATGGTACAGCGGTATGAAAGGTGTCGGTGACTTATTAAATCTGTCATATAAGACGGTGCATATCTTAAACACTCACGATAAGTCATGCGATTTATCGGCATATAAGTCAAGTATCGGTTTGACATTTGATTTTGAGCTTGGCTATGTGGAAAATGCAAATATCTATGCTAATACGGGGCAGGCTATTATATTCCATGACTTGAGGCAGGAACGTGAGTATATATCTGGTATGAAAGCGCTGACAAGCTCGGTAATATTGGGAGGAGGACAGTAATATGGACGTATTCAATATAAATGATTTAATATATAAAGTTAATGTCAATACAACGTCGGACACTTCCAATCAGCAGACTATGGAATACAAAGATGTGCTTGATAAGATACGGCATATCATATCAAAATACCATTCAGCGGAGTTGATAGACGTTATTTATTCGCCATCAGCAGGTGATAAACTGAAAAACCTCATAATCCGTTATCTTAATCAGAACAAAATGTCGGTGGAGGAATGTAAAAACATTTCTATGCTTGCAGACAGAATATACGAGGATATGGCGGGCTTTGGAATACTTACGAAATATCTTCAGAATGAGGATGTAGAAGAGGTTAATATAAACGCTTGGAATTGTATTGAGGTTATCTATCCCGACAGGGTGGAACTTCTGGAGGAAACCTTTGTTTCCCCCGATGACTGTATGGATAAAATCAAGAAGATGGTGTGGCTTGGCGGCTCTATTATTGACGGCTCTAACCCAAAAGTGGATAGTTTTATAGGTGAAGGTGTAAGAATATCGGCTCTTATTCCGCCTTGTGTTGACAGCAAAACGGGCGGAGTGGCGTCAATCAGACGACAGAAAGAGAATGTCATAACCCGCAGGTTAATGATTGAGTATGGCAGCGCAACGCCAGAGGAATTGGAGTTTTTGCCCCTGTGCATTAACAATGGTGTATCTCTTGCGATTGCCGGCAGTACAGGCAGCGGTAAAACAACCGACCTTGCATATTTGATTTCTTGTCTGGACAGAAAGAAGAGAATATATACGATTGAGGATACGCGTGAACTTAACATAGCTCAGTATGAGAACGGCAGAATGACAAACAGAGTTGTACAGACGCTTACGAAAGACGCGCCAAATCCAATCACAATGGATGATTTGCTAAAAGAAGCCTTGCGTTTCCACCCGTATGCGATTATTCCAGCCGAAATGCGCGGTGCTGAGGCTATGACAGCAGTTGAAGCAGGCAGAACAGGTCACGTTATCATATCAACGCTGCACGCAAATTCAGCGGTTGACGCATATAACCGTATTCTTTCAATGTGTGTTGCGACAGGCTTACAGTTATCAGAAAATAAAATCCTTGAATTTATTCTGGAGGCTATTCCTGTTGTTTTGTTCAAGCGTCAGCTACCTGATGGACGTCGTGTATATGATGAAATCTTTGAGGGTACAGGGATAAAAGACGGTAAAGTAATCGGAAATACCTTGTATAAGTATGAGATTGAAGAAAATATATACAGTGCTGATGGACGGATTGAAAAAGTAATCGGTCATCATAAGAAGGTCAGCAAGATGTCGCAGGAACTTCTTCATCGTTTACGCTATGGCGGCGCGAGTGAGGACGCAATAAAACAATTTATGTAATGGAGGTTTTTAATATTGCAAAATATAATATTGATTATGATATTCGCGCTCCTACTTACAGGAGCGTTTTTTATTGCCGGAATAAACCCGTTTAGAAGAAAAGCATACATTTCACTGTCTAAGCAGATACAGGAGGAAAAGTTTCGGAATGTTGATGAACGCTTTAGCAAACTTGATTTAAAAGACCGGCTTATTACAACAATTCAAAATACAGTAGCTATGGGTGGCAGCAATATGAAAATATTTGCACTTATGCTTGCCGTAGCTTGTGGAGCAGGGATAGGAATAGGCAAGATGTTGTTTACCGATACAGGTTTAGCGTTGGTTACGGGACTTGCTTTAATTCCTGTTCCTTACATATTTCTTAAAGTCAAGTCAAGATGGTATAAGCGTAATCAGGACGAGCTTCTGGAAAATACGCTGAGCCTTATAACAAACAGCTATATAAGCTGTAACGATATTATAAAGGCTGTCAACGAAAACCTGTCAAAGCTTGACGTTCAGAGACCGTTTGCTGAATTTATCACAGATGTAACGCTGATTGACAGTAATATCCGCAGAGGTTTACGGAGGTTAGAGCTGAAAATCAATAATAGATACTTCTCGGAATGGATTGATATTCTGGTGTTGTCACAGGAAAAGTCAGGTGATATGAGATTTATTTTGCCTGCTGTCATTGACGGTATGAATGACGCAAAAAAATTACAGATAGAGGCTGATACCGTAATGATGAACGTATGGAAGGAATACTTTATGTCTATTATCTTGGCATTTTCCATTATACCGATTTTAAGATTTTCAAACGCTGAATGGTTTAATATTCTTATAAATACCTTTGTCGGAAAGCTGCTTATAGTCTTAATGCTTGTGCTTACGATTATATCGGCTTTTCTGACATTGCGGATAAACAAACCGCTGTAATAGGAAAGGAGAATTTGATATGACAATAATAATCTTTATTTTAATTTCAGCGGGAATGTTCAGCGTTTTGAGCAGTATATTGAAACTGCCGCCGTATAGCGCAACGCAGAGACTCAGAGGTGTTTCAGGCAGGACAGGAATGACGGAAATGCTTAATCAGCGTTTGCTTCTACCCGTTATGAAAGTAATTGCCCCGTTTATTCGTCTTGATGATTTCAAGGAACGGAGAATGAAAATAAAGCTTGAACGTGCAGGACTTATCTTTACACCGCAGGAATACTATGCCCGCGCTATTGTGATGGCGGCGGGCACAGCTATTATTGGTACATTAGCGGCAGTTGCGGTAATGCCGTCTATGACGGTAGTGGTATGTATCTTGGCAGTTATCGTGTACTTTCATTTTTTTGGTGAAGTCAATGACAGACTCAAAGAAAAGGATGAGCTTATAGAAAGTGAATTGCCTAAGTTTATACGCGCTATTGTGCAGGGACTTAGAACAGAAAAGGATGTTATAAAACTGCTCGAAAGCTATAGCACAATAGCCGGAAAAGGACTTCAATATGATATTGAGGTGCTTGTTCTTGACTTAAAATCAGGAAACTTTGAAAATGCTATGTTGGATTTTGACAAGAGAGTGGGTAATGCATATATGTCACGCCTAACCAAAGCGCTTATTGCAGTAAACAGAGGTGATAATCAAGAGGCAGCACTCAATCACTTGTTATCCGATATGTCATTATTATCGCATGAAACAATGCAGAGAGAATTAAATAAACGTCCGGGCAGAGTGAAAATGATGGTTATACCTATTGTTGTAATCGGTATATTTACATTGTTTTATGTAGTGGGTGTAAACCTCTTTAACTCGCTCGGCGGGATTATGTAATGGAGGTAAAGAGATGAACAAATTACTTGTAAAAACAAAACTGGCAAAGGACGCATTTATGAGAAATGCAAAACGCGTTCTCAAAAACACGGAGGGCGATCAGATAACGGGATGGCTCATCGTTATACTTATCGTTGTGGTTGTCGGCGCGTTCTTTATGAAGAACTATCAGGACGCTATCGTTGAAGTATGGGACGGCGTTATTGCTAAAATCAAATCGGCGTTCGGTATATAAAGCAATGAAAAAAGAAGTACAGGAGAAAAGCAGGCAGATGTCTGCTTTTCTTAAAGTAAAGAAAAAAGGCAGCGCATACTATGAGCTTATTATTAAGACGCTTGTATTCATTACGCTGATTGCTACGGCTGTTTCATTTTTTAGCATATTTACCGTATATCTGAATTTGAATTATACTTGCAGACGTGTGGTGCGTGAGATTGAAATATCGGGACAGGTAACATCGGATACAAACGCACTTTTTAATCAGCTTAAAAACGGTACGAATATAGGCGCGGGCGCAAATATGTCAGTGAGTGCAAGCTATTTTAATGCGGCACAGAAAAAGATACAGCTCCGTAATACATTCGATGTGACCTGCACGACAAGCTATCGCTTTGATGTATTCACTCCGTTAGGACGCGATCCTGTTGGCTTTACTATTCCGATGAAGGTTAAAATGACAGGAATGAGTGAGAAGTATTGGAAATGATATATATTACATACACGGTTACATTCATAATTCTTATATTTTACTCCGTATTGGATTTAAAGTATAAGGAGATTTCAGCGTGGCTATTGTATGCTGGGACAGCGGTTGTGTTGGCTCTTGGCATTGTATCAAGGGCTTTGCTGAATATAGATATTATTCAATATATTATCATATCATCGGCAATCTACGGTGTTATATGTTTAATGGCAAGGATTTTGCAAAAATGGGTAGGGGAAGCCGATTTTGATGTGATATTTATGATATATCTTGCAGTAGGTGCGCAGAATTTGATTATATTTTCATTTTCAGTATTTGCGGTCAGCGGATTGGTATATGCGTGGCTTGTTATGCGGAAATCAGGCAGGGATAAACGGATACCGCTTATTCCTGTTCTGACAGCCGCGTATGCTATGACTATAATTCTGGGAGGCGGTGCATATTGGTAAAGATTAAAGAAAAGCTATCTGAAAAGAAAAATGGCAGCGGTTTAGTATTAGTTATGATACTTGTGTTTTTCCTTATAACCTTTATTGTAACGGTAGGCGAATTTTACAGAGTTCATATTATGCAGCAGGAAATAGAAACGCATTTGCAGAGAACGGTAAACTGTGCTGTTGAATACGCTATGGGCGATTCATACAGACAGGATAAGATAGTAAACTTAAATGTAGGGCTTGCAAAAAATAAGTTCTATAAATTTCTCGGTGATGATATGGGCTTAGACAGCTATAACCGAAAATATATGGATGGGAAGTTTATATACAGGCTGAATTTCACCAGTGTAAACGGTACGAGCAATCCGGCTGTGTTTACGGTAAAGGGGTATGCGTCGGCAAGGAGTTTGTTCTCGTTTTTAATCGGAGAAATTGAGATACCGTTTAATATTTCATCAACTAATTTTAGGCTTGATTAAAAAAACGGAAGAATAATTAAAAAAAAGTTTTACCTTAAAAATAACGAAAAACCGCTTAGGTATGCGATTGTATTTTTACGGAAGTACATTTTTGTAAATAGTTCTTGACTTTGGTATTCAGCACTGATATAAATAGAATACAAGCTTGTAATACATATATTAAAAAGACAGGAGGAAAAGACTATGAAAAGGATTTTAACTTTATTATTGACAACTATAATGCTTGCGACTTTAGGTACAAGCTATGTAGTGGCAGAAGAGATACCGGATATTACGGTAACGCTTGACGGTGAAAAAATAGAATTCCCCGATGCAAAGCCGTATATTTGGAAAGATAGAACGCTCGTTCCTATACGCTTTGTCAGTGAAGCAATGGGCGCTGATGTATCGTGGAACGGCGGCGAACAGGAAGTAACCATTGTTAAGGACAGGGATACGATAATCACACACATTCTTTCATCAAAGGCAACATTAAACGGAGTGTTATATACATTTGATGTTCCTGCAATGATAAAAGGAGATAGAACCTTTGTTCCTTTGAGGTTTGTCGCTGAAATGCTAAACTGTGATGTGAAATGGGACGAGAATACATACACAGTAACCATTACCTCTCCGTCCGAACCTGTGGCATTTCCCAAACCTGAATTGACAGTACATTTTCCTGAACACGAATTTGAGGGCAAGCTGTTTTGGATTACAATGGATAATGTCAGAGATTATTCCGATTGTAATAACTATCAATTCAAGATAGATTTCACCAATCCTGCGGAATTCAATGTAATTGACATCAATATGGGTGCAATACTTGGCTGGGAAACTCATAATATCAATTCGTGGAGAAGTGCAAAGAAGAATGGTGATGAGATATTCAGTGTCAGCTCAAAGTATTACACTACACTTGAAAATAAAGAAAAGCTTGAATTAAAGGACGGAATGCCTATGGAATTTACGCTTAGTGTAAAGCGTTTGTGTAGTGGTGAAGTGAAAGAATATCACTATACAGAGACCTTTAAGTGTCCGTATCCTGCAAAGCAGTAGGAGGTATGATAAATGAATATACGAAAAACTTTAACGGTTGTCGCAATGACAGCCGTTTTTCTATGCTCAATTTCTGTAAGTGCCGATGTGTGCAAAGAATATGCCACTGATGATTACAGAGACCAACCCGTTTGGAATCAATATGGAGAGGTGGGGGCAAAACCCATAGCAAAATTTAGAATTATCCGCTCAAGAAATGGTGAAGTAAAGGATATACTTGAAAGTTATTCGGATAATGATTTGTATTCTGATTTCCCTGCTATGCAATGTTATGTCGGTGATACCATTACTTTTGAGGATTTGAGTAGCCCGACAGACGGGAGCGGAATAAAAACGTGGGATTTTCAGTATTACGGCACTTTAGGCGATAGTTATCAAGAATATAATTATAACATATTGGAATCTGCAAGATTTGAACTGACAGAGCCGGGTGAAACGGCATTTTTCCTGTGTGTTAAAAGTAATTTGCCTGTGAAAGTAGGCTCGCTCGATCCTTGGTCGGACAACGGGAATCATCAAGCCATTGGCAAAAACAAATGGTTTCCAAACGGTATGTATTGGTACTTCGCAACAGCGCGGGTTATTGTAAATGCCGCGCCGGAGGCAAAGGTTAATTTGAAGTATTGGGATGTTCCGAATAATAAAGTGTTTTATGAAGAACAACGTAATCTTGGCGAAATGCTTGGAGATAATATCATCAAGACAAATATCCATATAACCGATTGGGAAGGCTATGAATACAGCGGTTGGAATGTTCAGACTGAGGACGGAGATATTCAATACACGGGTGATGTGCGGGATGTAGATATTGAACTTGCCCCGTGGGTTCCTGTCAAAAATCTGAATGTTGAATATTATCCGTATGTAGATACCGAGCTTAGAGTGAGGTACTGGGATAGTGAAGCAGGACGCATAATGAGTGAGGAAACTGTACAGGGAGAGCAGGTAGTACGTGATAAGAAAACCACCATTTCATATACTCCGCAGGATGTTGAAGGCTATGATTATGGCGGCTGGAGCGTGCAACTGCCCGACAGCAGTATAGAGGGTACAGGCGAAGAAAAGCCTGTTGTTGTAGGTCTTGATGGGACTTATCCGATTAAATATCTGAATATAAAGTGCTATCCAAAAGACGGAACGAAACCTCCGCCGTCAACAGGCGGAAGTACGGGCGGTAGTGATGATATTATAAAGCCGTCAGGAGAATGTGACGGAGAGATAGAATGGACTGAAACAGATTCGCATAGGGTACGCAACGGCTCATACAGCGATGGCACTCCCAGATACAGAACATGTTATCATATCTTTACATACAGAGCGACATTGAGCGCGGATGCGACAGTTACGCCATCAACCTTTAAATCAGGATATGGTTTTGAAACAAAGGTTAATTATAGCGTAAAAACAAAGCTCGTCGACAATGACGGAGATTATTGTTCAAGCTGGGGCAATAGCCGAAGCGCCATAAAGAAGGTTAAAGACCCGACAAAAGCAACGGTATATATTCCGTGGAGTATGACAAACAGGCTCGGCACTCAGTCAAAGTCAATCGCTATGGAGAAAAGCGGAAAAAGTTTTCAGTTGCCGAAAAGTCCTGTATCAGAAACAGGCGCAAGAAAGATATATACAGATGTTTCGCTTGCAGGGACAAAGGAAGAGCCTGTAAACCATAGCTTTGAGATATATATTTCGGGCGGAGGTGTAGGAAGTATTGAATTCTGTAAAAAGTTATCTAAGACTATCACTATAAACGGCGATATGTTTGAGGATGACTTCAGCGGTGCAGACTAATGATATTTTTACTGCTGCTTATATATGCGGCATACACTGACTATACCAGACGGCAGATAGCGAATAGCGCTATAATAGGTATATGTGCTGTATCATTTTTTAGTGCAACACCTGCTGTTGAGAAGATGATGGGATTGTTTCTCTTAACACTCCCATCTTTTTTTGTTGCCTTAAAATATGAAAGGCTCAAAGGAGGTGATGTCAAATTTCTGGCGGCTGTATGTGTTTATCTTGGGATATATAACCTTGCATTAGCTCTTATTCCTGCAACAGTAACGGCGGTTGTATATGGATATGTAAGGAAAGAGAAAAGCGTACCGCTTGCCTTTGTATTCTGTATTGGATACATCATTTTTCAAGCCGTAATATTTTTGAGAGGAGGTTAGCGGATGAAGCTAAAACTTAAAAGAATACTAAAAAACACTGTTCCGCTTGTCATTTATCTTGTCTTTTGCTTTGCTGTAAACGCATACGCAGAGGATATGTGGGAGGCTGCAAACCGTATTATTATTGACGTATATAACAGAATTGCAGGAATAAGCACGGTACTTGCAGCGCTTATGACAACGGTATGTGTTGTCGGAATGAAGCTGTCAAATAATCAGCAGAAAGTAGACCAGAGCGTGGATTGGTTAAAACGCATTTGGATTGCATGGGCTATCATAAATGGTATTGGCGCATTCCTTGCCTATGTTCGCCCGCTTTTAAGCGGATTAGCTAGTATTGACGGTGCGGTCGGCACAATATAGTCTGTTTATGAATGAATTAGAATATATGAAGGGAGGTGTTGCCATTGCTGGAACCAATAATGAAAGGCTTGATTGAGTGGATATATGAAATGGTAGTCAGCATTATGGAATATGCCGCAAAGGAATTAGTCGGTGTCATGAGTATGGATATGACCTACTTTGAAAAGACAGCGCCCGTTATCAAGGATATTACAAATATTATTCTTGCTCTCGGCTGGGGGCTTTTAATAGCAAATATGGTGTTCCAGTCTATAAAGGTGATGATGTCCGGCGCAGGCTTTGAAAGTGAAGACCCTAAGCATATATTTTGTCGAACATTTGTGTTTTCATTTTTACTGCTTGCGTCAAGACAGATTTGCAATATGGCTATGGGTATAACGGGCAGAGTTATTGAGCTTTTGCAGATACCGTCCGAGTTAAGTCTTGCCATACCTGACCAAAGTATGTTTAATATCGGCTCAAATGTAAAATGGCTGATTGTAATTGTTGTAGGATTTATTCTAATTTTTCAGTATATTAAGCTATTGTTTGAGATAGGAGAACGGTATGTTGTAACTTCTGTTTTAACATTCTTTGCTCCGCTTGCGTTTTCAATGGGCGGCAGTAAGAACACAAACGATATTTTCAAGGGCTGGTGCAGAATGTATGGCTCTATGATGGTAATGATGATCATGAATATCGTGTTTTTAAAGCTTATTCTTTCCGCAATGGGAAATGTAACAAGCGGGAGTGTCTTGATATGGCTTGTATTTGTTGTGGCGCTAACGAAAGTTGCAAGAAAAATTGACAGTCATATCGGGAAAATAGGCTTAAATCCGGCGCAGACAGGCAATGCAATGGGAAGTAGACTTCCGGGTATGATGACAATGGTAGCTGTGCGTACTATGGCGTCAACTATCGGCAGGAATATATCTGCAAACAAGGATACGGGCAGAAATTCATCATCAAGAGGAAATAACCATAGATCGTATGGACGGTATAATACAAGCGGAGAACGGAATAACAGCAGTAACAATACCGAGCATACTACGGCAGGCGCAGGAATGTCGGGCAGTTCTCCGTCAACAGTGAATACGTCAGCAGGTGGAAATGGAACAACAGCTCAGCAGTCTGTAAATCAGTTGCAGTCAAATCAGAATAATCAATCTGCATTAAACCAAAAGCCTCAAAACGGGTGGAAACCGCGAAAGACTGATAAATATGGAATTTCATATATAGAAGGTGATGAACGGTATGCTAAATTCCCGAACGGTAATCCGGAAGCACACGCGGCAAGGTACGGTAAACCGAATCCTGCTGGTGGTATCAATAGAGAAACATCAAGTCATACGAGTGATTTTGATGCAGAAAGGAGCGGTTTGTCAGGTGCAGGGACAAAGAACAGACCGCCTATTGCGCGGAATCCCGCAGGCAGCGGAATACATAATGCCGGTGGTATAAATACAGAGCATAATTCGAGTTCTGCAAATGGGACAGTGAATGTACAGCAATCATCAGGAAATCCGCAGACCAATATATCTCAGGGCGGAAGTACAGACAGGAGCAGAAGTACATCGCATAGTACGGATAATATCCAAAACGGCGGTCAAACCGTAAATAATGCGGGCGGTCAGACAAGTTCTGTTGTAAATACGCAGAAAAGCAATATGACAGGTGGTGTCAATAACAATTCACATACGGACAATATGAGCCGACAGCAGACCGTCAATAATCATAGGCAGATAAATCACGAATATAAAAATGGAAGATATAACCCGGCGGCGGTCAATAAAAAACAGGACAGGACGCTTTACAAAAAGCAGACGACCATAAAAAAGATTGACTCTACCAGTGAAATGAAATTACGAAAGAAACGGGGCGGTGATAATGGCAGAACAAAAAAATAACGCAGTAGCTACGGCGGGTAATATTGCAAACAAACTGCATGGCACAGCACAGCTTGTACGCGGTGCTGCCACGGCGGATTTTCTCGCGGTCATAAGAGGTGCAACGAAGGTCTTATCGCCTAAAGTTATAACGGGGATTATAGCTGTGATAATGCTTATTGTTATGCTCCCGATTTTAGTTATATTTTCACTTCCGCAGGTAATTTTTAATTGGGGAAGTCTTAAAGATATCGAGCTTATGACAAGACACGAACATGCAAATTATCTTATGTCCTGTTATGATGACGCCAATTTGAGTGAAGAGGATAAGCTGTGGCTCATATCCATTGACGCGGTAAAGAATAAGCAGGATATAATGAATATGTCACAAAGCACTATTTCATCTGATGCAATGCAGAATAAAACTCCTGATGAAGTAATGAATGAAATGGGTTTTGACGAAAACCAAAAGAATTGGGTAACGCTTATGGTAAATACCGTAAAAAGCGGACAGGCAAGCGGAGATATAAACCTGCCGCCGTCAATGGGCGGAACGAATAACGGAATACCGTCGGAGGCATACAATGACGCAACATTCGCAAAGCTTATAAACGAGGCGGAGAAATATCTCGGTTATCCGTATGTGTTCGGCGGTTCGTCGCCGTCAACAAGCTTTGACTGTTCAGGTTTTGTATGCTGGGTATATACGCATAGCGGAGTACATAATCTGCCGAGAACAACGGCGCAGGGGATATATAACCAGTGTACGAGAGTATCGGCAAGTGAGGCAAAGCCCGGTGATTTGGTGTTCTTTCAAGGGACATATAACGCAGGCGAAACGGTAACTCATATAGGAATTTTTGTCGGCAACAATAGAATGTTGCACTGTGGCTCCCCTATTCAGTACACATCAATAGACACAAACTACTGGCGCAGTCATTTCTATGCTTATGGGCGTTTGTGATTTTAGGAAGGAGGAGATTTTATTGAACGATTTTTTAATTCCCTCTAATTTTGAGGATAGTGGCAAGATAATGGGATTTTTCTCTACGCGTAATGTTGTGGAGGCGGTTATATTGGCATTGCCGTTTGCATTTATCATATTCAAGTTATGTCCGCTTGGTCTTACTTGGAAGGTTGTTTTATCTTCCGTATTTGTAATACCAGTGGGCGGTTTTGCGCTTATGGGAATACGTGACGATCCGCTGAGTATCTTTGTCCGTACTTGGTGGCAATGGCGGAAGAACAGAAGAATATTGGAATATCGAGGTGAGATTACTTGAATTTAAAAGATATATTTTCAAAAAATAAGGCGCAGGATATTGAATACTATGAGGACAGCACGCAAAAATGGTTGCCTATAAAGGAATTTAGAGATGGCATTATTGTGATGAAAGACGGGCGGTATGTAAAGGTTATAGAGATTTTGCCTGTTAATTTTTATTTGAAATCAGAAACAGAACAGCAAAATATAATCTACTACTACGCGAGTTATTTGAAGATTGCGCCTGATAATATGCAGATACGGGTATTGACGCAGAAAGCGGATATATCAACATATCTTGACCGTCTGGGCGGTTTCCTTGAAACAGAGAATAACGATGAATGCAGGAATATGATAGCTGATGAAATGAATTTTGTAGAACGGTTATCATACAATGTGGCAGTAAAAAAACGTTTCTTTATTGCGTTTGACTTTACTCCAAAGGGTTTTGACAGAGCATATACCTTTGAGGATGCTAAACGCTATCTGGAGAATGAGGAGTACAAGGCAAGGCGGTATCTGTCACAGTGCGGTATGGAAGTGCTTGAAGTATCAGATGACGCATTCTTAACTGACTTGTTCTTTGCAATGATAAATAAACAGACATCAAAGGCTATGAAACCGGGACAAATCAGCGGTATGTATGATGAAATACAGGATATGGACAGTAATTTTTACGGAGGATAAGGTATGAAATATTTACTGAGGATATACATACCACCATAGCAGGACAAGTGTAGAATATACAAAATATTTATAGAAAGGAATAAAACAATGAAAAAGAATTTGAAATCTGTAACAGCAATTCTATGTGCTTTATCAATTATGATTGCAGGGACAACGAATATATTTGCAGATAATAGTGAATTGCTGGAAGATACGGAAATAATAGAGCAGGATATTGAGCGTGAAGGGCTTGCTAACACGGCTGATATAGAAATGACAGCATATTCTAATGAAGTAATTACATCAGGTACTTGTGGAGATAATCTTATTTGGGAGATAAATGAGGATGTATTGACAATAAAAGGAGAAGGATATATGTATGACTATACATCTAATATGTATGATAACCCATCTCCTTGGTATGCAAGCAGAACTACTATCAAGCGAGTTGTTATTGATAATGGAGTGCAGTCTGTAGGTAATTATGCTTTTTGTGGGTGTACTTTCTTAAATAAAGTTGAAATTGCAAGTGGAGTAAAGGCTATAGGTAACTATGCTTTTAATGACTGCTCACAGTTATGCGAGATTACAATACCTAAATCAGTAACAAAGATGGGGTTTAATGTATTTTCACATTGCAGTAGACTTGCAACTGCAGGAAGAGTAGGGAGCGATTGTAATATACAATTTGGGTGGGATACAAATATTCCCTCATATGCATTTTATAAAGCTGAAAGTTTAAAAAAAGTAGAAATGCCAGAATCTATAGTGTCAATAGGAAGTTATTCTTTCTCGTATTGTACATCATTATCAGAAATAGATATTTCAAAGAATATAAAAACAATAAAGGATTGTGCTTTTGCGGGTTCTGGGGCACTGGATATAAATGTTGAAAAGGATAATCCTAATTACTCATCTGTAAATGGAGTATTGTTTAATAAAAATCAAACAGAAATATTAGCATATGCAAAGGATATAAATAATCCATCTTATACGATACCTAATTATGTTAATAAAATAGGCAAGTATTCTTTTGCCTATTGTGGTTTATTAACGGAAGTAATAATACCAGATAAAATAACATCAATAGAAGCAAGGGCTTTTCAGTATTGCTTTTCATTGAAAGAAATAACAATACCAAATAGCGTAATGACAATGGGAGCACACATCTTTAAAGATAGTGAAATAGAGGATATATATATTGATAAAGTGGAAGGGATATTGGATGGTTCTCCGTGGGATGCAAATTTAGCAAAAATAACATATCGACGAGAAATATCTATATCCCCCATACCAGATTATGAATATATAGGTGAAGAAAACACACCCGATATTATTTTGATTGAGTGTAAATCTGACGGAATGATAATCAAACAGCTTGTAGCAGGTACAGATTATATAGTGGTATATTCTGATAATATATGTGCAGGTACAGCGACAGCAACGATTGAATATATAAATGATTATTCAAGGCTGCCGTCTAAAGAAACACATTTTACGATTATACCAAAGTCTTGTGATAGGTTGACAATTATGCCGATTACAGACCAAGCATACACAGGCAGAGAAATAATGCCTGATTTAACAATAATGAATAACTAAGTTTAAGAGAAGAAAGGAAATAAAAATAATGAAAAATAATATGAAGAAAATAATCGCTATGGTATTAGCAGTAGCAACAACAGTATCAGCACTAACAACAGTATTTGCAGAGCCGACAGAAAACAATACGCCCGTATCATATACGGGAACGGAAATTACACCTGACGTTTCGGTCAAAAGCGCAGGCACTACTCTTATCAAAGGTACAGATTATGAGCTGACGTATGAGAATAATATCAATGTGGGTACAGCAACGGTTTTAGTAACCTTCAAAGGAAACTACTCCGGCGAAAGGACGGTAAATTTTAATATTATTGCGAAAACATTATCAGCGAGTGATGTTACATTCACAGAGATTGAAAAGCAAATATGTACAGGCGGGGAAATCAAGCCTGAACCGACTATAACATACGGAGATGTTACGCTTGAAAAGGATAAGGATTATACTCTTACATACGAGAATAATACCGCTGTCGGTACAGGAAAGATAAATGTAACGTTTATCGGCAATTATACGGGTACAACTTCAACCGAATTTGAGATTACAGCAAATGAGCTTACAACTGATGATGTATCGTTCTCAAAGATTGATACCCAGACATACACAGGTGAGGAAATTAAGCCAGAGCCGACTGTTACATACTGCGATACAGTGCTTGAAAAGGACAATGACTATACATTGTCATATGAGAACAATATTAACGTCGGCAAAGGTAAGGTTACAGCAACCTTTATTGGCAGTTATGCAGGTACAGCCACAACAGAATTTGATATTGAGGCAAAAGAGGTGACGGAGAGCAATATCAGCATCAGCCCTATTTCAGACCAGTTATATACTGGTAAGGAAATCAAGCCTGAACCTGTTATAACAGATACAAGTAAATAATATATGTTTATTCAAAGGCGCGGTATTTTGCCGCGTCTTTGATTTTTATAGAAAGAAGGAGGAAAAATATGAGGAAAGTAATTTCTGCTTGTCTGGCTTTTGTTTTATGCTTTGGCGCAGTAATAGGCTATGCCGATGAAAATACAAAGGAAATTGAACAGACGGATATTATAATTGAAAATGATGGGAAGGTTTTGGAAAATGGGGTTGACTATTATCTGACATATCGTGATAATGTCAATGTGGGAACGGCAACGCTTGTTGTGAATTTTATTGGTAATTATTCAGGTATGCAGGAGCGGACCTTTAATATTATAAAGAAACAAGTCTCAGGCGGCGGAGGCGGAGGTTTAAGAACGACACCAAAACCTGCTATTACAGCTACACCAAAGCCTACTGTCGAGCCGACATTGACACCGACACCTGATATAAAGATGGAGCATACGTCATATGTTGTAGGCGATAACGGTATGTTCAGACCGGAGGGGAATATGACGCGTGCAGAAGCGGCAACAATCTTTGCAAGGCTTATCTCAGAGCATAATAATGAAGGAATAGGCGAATATTCATCAAAATTCAAAGATGTGGACAGTTCGGGTTGGTATTCAAGAAATATTGCGTATCTTGAAAGATATGATGTAATATCGGGTTATGATGAAGGCATATTTAAACCGCAGAATAGCATTACAAGAGCGGAATTTACTGCAATATGTACCCGTTTCTATGAGTTATTTGACGATATATCTGTATCGGGCAGAAATATATTCAAGGATGTAAATGAGGATTATTGGGCAGCGACATATATATTTGTGGGTAGTGATATGGATTGGGTAGAAGGCTATAATGATGGTACTTTTAGACCAAATGACAATATTACTCGTGCGGAAGTAGTTTCTATAATTAACAGAGTATTAAACCGCGTACCAGATGAAGAATATATTAACGACAACCTATCAGTATTAAATATATTTACGGATATCCACCAAACTCACTGGGCATTTGATAATATCATTGAAGCCTGTACAAATCACATAGTACAGAAAACGGTTGACGGTGAAAGCTGGATTAAATAATTCAGCTATTATTTTAAAAACACTCTATTTTATATATTGTTATTCTATGATTAATATTGTATAATATTATTGATGAATCACTGTGAAATGGAGATGTGTTATGTTGGAATTAGATGAAAATAAAAATGTCATATATAAACTTACTGAAGAAGAAAGAGGGTTGATTAAAGAACACAAATTGTTTTATTCAGATTTATTTCATTTTGGAAATAATATTTTAGATAATGGATTTAAGGAGACAATACAAGATTATGAATTGACTATTTATTCAATGATATATAGAATATTGGAATTGTTGGATACATTGAAAATAATGACGGAAAATAGTTTGATTAATTCGGGTTTTTTGGTTTTAAGACCATTAATTGAAGTAACGGCTCAACTGCGTTATATTATTATGGATAAAGATAAAGATAAAGTGAAAGAACGAGCAACTATTTTGCAGATGCTTGATATAAAGAGAACAGCAGTAGATGAGACTGCGTTTTATAATAGTATGAATAATCAAGAATGCTATAAGGACTATGTACATATAATTCGAGATGAAAAAAAATATCTTGAGTGGTATAGTTATTGTGAAAGAAAAAAAATTACTATAAAGCAATTATTTGATTTGATTGGGTGGCAAGAGTTATATCAAAATCTATATAGCCCTCTGTGTATAGAAACACATGAGATTAATCATTTGGAAACTAACATTGAATTAAAAAATGTTATAAATGATAAACGGTTTGAATTTAAGCCATTTAGAGGATTTGAGAATCATGTTCTATTATTAAATTCTGTGATTACAATTATGATATATTCATTTCATGATGTAGTTTATACTTACGGAAATAAAGATTTAAAATGCGAATGGGAATTATGGGAAAAAAAAGCAATTAAATATATAAAAGAAAATCATTCAATCCATAATAATATAGCTAAAAAAATTAACCCATTAATCAAGTGGTTTGGAAAAGTTGATTTTTAATTATAGCTCAGCTTAATCATGAAGAATGAAAAAGCAGTTTCTGAAATGAAGCTGCTTTTTTCGTATAAGGAGGAATATTATGAGGCAAAACTTAGCAGATGAACATATAAGGCAGACACCGTTCGGCAGGTTTGTAAATCAAACGGAGGAAATAGTGGAGGAAACAGGTAACTTCATAGAAGATGATATAAACAGCTATGAGTCAAACGTTGTGGGAAATGCTGATTTACAGGAGAGCAATACTCCAACACATGAAGAAAAGCCGAAAAGTGGTTTTTTCGGGAAACGGCAGAAAAAAGATATGCCAGAACCCGTACAGGAAATACAACCGTTATGGACAGGTCAGACAACGGCTATTGACGTTATAGCTCCATCATCGGTTGACAACGGAAGCCGTGACTATGTGGTAGTGGACGGTATATATCACGCATATTTATATATTGCAGGATATGGTTATCGTACACATAATGAGGCGGCGTGGTTGTCTGCACTTGTGGAAGCGGGTGATAATATCGGCATATCATTTTCGTTCAAAAGAATGCAGAGAGATAAGATTTTATCCCGTATTGCTCAAAAAACAATGATAAACCGCAGTAAAATGCGTGAGGTGGCTGATACACGTTCTGACTTTGAAGAGTTGGACTCAGCAATAAGTAGCGGAATGTATCTAAAGGAAGGTATGAACAGGGCTAATCAGGATTTTTACTATATGTCCACTATAATTGAAGTTACAGCGGAGGACGAGGAAACAATAGAGCGTAATGTAAGCGATGTCATAACACTGTGCGCGTCAATGGATATGGTCTGCAAGCGTGCCGACTATAAGCACGAGCAGGGATTTTTGTCGGCGTTGCCTACGGTATCACTTGATGTGGACTTGGAGCGAAAATCAAGACGAAATGTGCTGACTGATTCACTGGCGGCGGCGTTCCCGTTTTCTTCTCTGGAGGTATATGATCCCGAAGGTATTTTCTTAGGTTTGAATAAGTATAACAATTCAGTAGCAATACTGGATTTTTTTGATGCCGATAAATATTCAAACGCAAACGCTTGTATTCTTGGTATGTCTGGAGCGGGAAAAACATTTTTGATGCAGCTTATGGCTTTAAGGCTCAGACAGCAGGGAGTACAGGTATTTATCATAGCTCCGATTAAAGGACACGAATTTGCGGAGGTATGCGAAAGGATAGGCGGTAAATATATTAGGATTGCTCCGTCCTCGCAGGATTGTATAAACATTATGGAAATCCGTAAGAAAACGCTTAATACCGACTATGAAATTCACGGCGATAAGCGTAACGATTCTGTTCTTGCAGAGAAAATACAGAAACTTATGATTTTCTTTTCACTGATAAAAAATGATATTACGCAGAATGAGTTAAATCTCATAGACGGAGCTATTGTTCGGACATACAATTCATTCGGTATTACATACGATAACGAGTCATTGTTTGACACCGATGGACGGTTCAAAAAAATGCCGACTATAAAGGACTTGTACAATGAGCTGTTGTCAAAGGACAAGACTAAGGACTTGGCTCTGATGATAGAAAAGTTTGCGGTAGGCTCGTTGTCAGCTTTTGGAGGAAGTACCAACGTAGATTTGGACAATAAATATATTGTGCTGGATATATCGGAAATGAATGAGCATTTAAAGGCTTTGGGAATGTTTATTGCTCTTGATTTTGTATGGGATAAAGCGAAAGAGAGCCGTATCCAGAAAAAAGTCATATTTCTGGGGGAGTTATGGACGCTTATCGGCGCAGCGGGCAACAAGCTAGCGGCTGATTATGTTCTGGAGATATTCAAGGTAATACGCGGTTACGGTGGCGCGGCTATTGCAGATACGCAGGATATTTCAGACTTTTTTGCTCTTGATGACGGAAAATACGGTAAGGCAATCATAAACAGCTCGCGTATTAAGTTTGTACTACAACTTGAGGAGGACGAAGCCTTTACTGTTCAGAAGCATTTATCGCTGTCTGATGAAGAAACAATGCAGGTTATACGCAATAACAGGGGTGAAGCGTTGCTATGCGCTAATCGTAACAAACTTGTCATTGATATTAAGGCATCGCCGTATGTTTATGATTTAATTACTACAAAGAGGTCTGACTTGGAAAATAAGCGCAGACGGAAAATGGAGGAACGGAAACAATATGATGACTAATATGGATACTCTAAAAAAAGAGCTTAAATATGTTCAAGAAAAACTAATACGCTCAATACAGGCTGTATCGAGGGTAAGTATGTCAGAAAGTAAATCAGAGCAGGTAATTGATAAGCGTCTTGGTGATATTCTTGACAATGTAGAATCAGCGTGTGTTACTGCAAGATGTGTGATTGACAGATACCGTATTATGCAGCCCTTCAATGAGGGATTTAAAAAAGAGAAAATCATATCAAAGGTTGCCGGAGAAATCGAGGTTACGGCAGAAGGCTGGCTACATATAAAGCTGAATACACTTCTTCCTAACTGCCGATTTAAGACAAACAGCTATGTACAGGATACGCTGACACGGCTTTTAGAAGAATGCGACAAGCCGTTGCCGATGTTTGAACACGCATTTTTGGCGATTGTGGAGCATTGCGATTATGAAAACAGAGAAGTATATGATCAAGATAATAAATCGTGGAAGATGATACCAAACGCAATCAAAGGCAGAATGGTAAAGGATGACGAACAGTTCAGACTTGACATAGGCTTATTCTCCAAGATGTCGGATACTATAGCCTGTCATATATACGTGATTCCGTCAACACAATTAAGCGACTTTATGTATTATTTATCAAATAATCTGCTGTAAATCATAAACAGAGCAAGTGCATTTTTGATTTTTGCCTAAGCACGATACCAAAACAAAGTAAAATCATAACTGTACTTGCTCAGCAATGTCTAAATCAGCATAAATACAGTATTTACAGACATCAGTAATTAGGTGCAAAAATGATTTTTTCATCGTAGTAAGGAGGGAAGTGCAAAAATGATTTTAGACAGTCAGGAATTAGAATATTTAAAGCTGTGTGCATTAGCCAGATATATGCCGTGCGGACTGGCAGGGAGATATGAAATGCCGATACTGAAAAGCGGTGTGGCAGGGAATTTAGTAAGGAGCAGATATTTAAAATATGTGAACGGCAGTTGTAAATGTATAAGACTTACAAGACGGGGCAGGGATATATTATTAAAAGCAGGCTATGAATTTCCTGATGATGCAAGACCGCATAAGAAGGGAAATGCTTTTGACAGACGCATAGTAAATGCGGAATTGGATGCTTTGCTTCACGGAGCGGGTATAAATATCTATGCAGGGAATGTGCAGGAATTGGGCAAAGGGGACTGTATGTATATACCAAGTCTGACAGTGCGCGCAGATACAAAAAGCAAGGTTCTTGCAGGGACAAGGTTTTATGGAATACTCCGTATACGGGATACGGCATACGTTATATATTATGCAGATAATGCTATAGACAGTATCTTTGCAGGATTTGAAGAACAAACCTTCTTTAATATGATTTATCAAATAGAGGATATAAAGCACATAGCAATAATCATAGCTGCGGAAACTGTGGAGGGACTTTGCGAATATCTTATGCCAAAGGAAAAGCCATATATGACAAGAGGCAAAACCGCATTGTCAGAACTTATTGAGAAATGGAAGTATGATTTTTATTTACTGCCTATGGATAAAGACGGAATAATGCAGATGAAGATAATGTGTATTGATAATTTGGATAAGAAGATTGCGTCATTGTTTGGAGATACGGATAACATACCTGTTTCGCTCAATAGATTTAATTCTATCTGTGAAGGGAAAGCGTACATATCAGCTATGGATATGAATATTACACGCGTCAGACGGGCGCTGGAGCAGTCGTTGACAGCAGGCGTTATTCCCAATATTATATGTCTTGCACATCAGAGGGCAATATATCAGCATATGGCGGTATATCTTGAATATCCTCAGCAGATGAAATTTACAATTATTCGTCATAATAAAATGGCGGAACTGTTCCCTAAACTGCTGCCGAATGAAAAGCGGATAGAACCGGCACGGACAAAGGACGGTGAATATTTAGTGATATGAAAAAGGTATTGGAGTATATAAAGACGCTGTACTGTGAAAAGGTACAGCGTTTTATATATCAGTTTAAAGAGCATTGGATATTCTATTGTTCTGTGGGTTTAATCGGTTTATATCTGTATGGAATGATAGTTGCGTCATTTATATGGGCATTTCATAATTTTATGGCAAACACGGACGACAAGATGTTTACGCTAAATCCTATTAAATGCCTTGCGGCCGTTTTTACGCCGCAAGGTTTGGGAATAGCGTTTTTTGTCCTTATAATGTATCTGTTAATAAAACAGGATTGGTTGCAGTATATAACAGGTGTCAAGATAAAGAAAGACGAAAGAAATTTCTATACGGTCAATGAGGGAACGCACGGAACTTCGGGCTGGATGGATAAAAAAGATATGAAGAAAACATTTTTACTGGGCGACGCCGATACGATAAAAGGCGCAATACTCGGTAAGGTTGCATCGGGAGGAATGTATCAGTATCTCGGCTTAAACGCTGATAACGGACTTAATAAGCACATAATGACATACGGAGCGTCGGGCGCGGGTAAGTCAAGAGGTTTTATAAAGCCGTTCATATTAAAAACTGCGCAATTAAAGCAAAGTATGATAATAGTTGATCCGAAAGCTGAAATGGCAGAACAGATGTCCGAATATCTGAAAGAGCAAGGCTATGTTGTAAAAATGTTTAATCTTCTGGATATGGAGAACTCGGACGGCTGGAACTGCCTCGGCGAGATAGGCGGCGATATTGATATGGTACAGTCAGTGGCGGAGGTAATAATCCGTAACACTTCCGAGGAGGGACAAAAAGCGGATTTCTGGGATAAAGCGGAAAAGAATTTACTTGTTGCAATGATACATTACGTTTGTACTATGAAAGACCCGATAACAGGAGAGTTATTACCGATACAAAAGCGTTCGCTTACGACTATATATAATATGCTGTCCACCGAAGGACAAAAAAGCTTTGACGTAAAGATGCAGGCATTACCGCTTGACCACCCGGCACGCGCACCATACGGAATATTCAAACAGGCGGCGACAAATCTGTGGGGTAATATTTTTATTGGTTTGGGTTCGAGATTGAATGTATTTCAGAATAACCTTGTAAAGAAAATAACAAGCTATCACGAAATAGACCTTGAATTGCCGGGCAAGAAGCCGTGTGCGTATTTTTGTATTATATCCGACCAAGACAGCAGTTTGGAATTTCTAAGCTCACTGTTTTTTTCGTTGTTGTTCAAGAAATTATCGGACTATGCACGAAAGCACGGTGATGAGCGCGGACGCTTGCCTGTTGAGGTCAATATGGTACTTGACGAATTTTGCAACGTCGGCAAGCTTCTTGACTTTAAAAAGACAATTTCAACAGTGCGCTCCCGTGGTATCAACTGTCAGATTGTTGCTCAGAGCGCGGCACAGCTTGCAGACCGTTATCCCGTCAATGAATGGCAGGAGATAGTCGGAAACTGTGACACACAGCTTATGCTCGGCTGTAACGACCAGATGACAAGCGAGTACATATCCAAAAAATGCGGCAATATTACGATACGGACAACAAGCTCAATGGCACCGCAGACACCGCTGTTTTCGCCTATTACACGGCAGGTAAACGGTTACAAGCAGAACACATCAAACGCAACGCGTCCATTGATGTATCCCGATGAAATAGAGCATATGGATAACCGCGAGTGCCTTATAATGGTACGCGGACAAAAACCGCTAAAGGCTATGAAAATCATTCCTGATGAATTAAGCGATTTTCATAAGCTGAAACGGACAAGAGTAACGGAGTATGTTCCCAAATGGCGGTATGATGAAGAAAACGGAATCAGCGAAACGGATAATATTATATACAATGACAAATTTACAGATGTTGAAGATAATGAGGGGAATCCGTTTGATGAGTTTGATTTAACGAAAGTAGAGATAATATCATCATCTGTGCGGATGGACACTGAGAATAAAGAAAAAGAAAACTGTGATGAGAATATTGAAGTGGCGGATTTTGACCCAAGACCTCTTACAGCTCAAAATATGATTGATAAATTCAAGAAAGGAAAGTGATTTATATGACTGTGTATAAAATAAATGATTTAATAAAATTTGATTTTCTGAAAATTCCGAAGAGCTTATTTGCAAACCCGAAGTACAAGGAGATGAGTTCGGATGCAAAACTGACATACGCACTTTTATATGACAGATTATCGCTGTCAAAGCAAAATAATTGGATTAACGGTGACGGAGAGGTGTATCTGGTCTATACCCGAAAGGCTATTGCCAATGATTTAGGTATAACATACAAGAAAGCGATTGCGGCGTTTAAGGAATTAAAGGATAATAACCTTATAATCGACAAACAGTGCGGACGCGGTATGCCGAATTACATATTTATCGTAAAGCCCGAATTGTCTATAAAGGATGCAGAAGACTATAACGACACTGATAATTCAAGAAGTGCCGATTTGGAATGTCTTGATGATACCGAGCTTGACGGTAGTGTGGATAACTCAGAAAGTGATGTGCCAAACGGGAATGTCAAGAAGTGCGAAAACGGAATGTCTGAGTGTGCGGATACGGAATATCAAGAAGTGCCGAAAGCGCACACAAATAAGACTAATAATACAAAGACTAATATAAATCATACTGATAATAGTCAGTCAGTAACAGACAGGCAATTATTTAACAGGATACTGGGACAGTGCCAGCTTGAATATTTTGACAAGGATATACGGCGTATTTTCTATGACGCAATAGAGCGGCTGTTTTACTGTAATGAATTTAAAATCGGTACAAGCGTATTACCGGGCGAGAATGTTAGGAGCAGGTTATGTGAGCTGGACTATTCCGTATTAGAGAGCGCACTGCATAAAATGCACAGGAATATGCGGGATACAAAAAATCCCACGGGATATGTTATGAGCGTTATATTTAACTGCTTAACGGAAGGATTTACGGAAACGCATCTTGACCCGTATCTCAATCATCTAAGAGGAGGGAGCGATTAACGATGTATTTAAACCTTTACCAGAAATACATACTTGAATTACTTGAAGAATACAGCGGTCTTTTAAAGCGTCAGCTTGAATTTATGGTTAAACGATTTAAAGAGCCGTATTTGCGTGATATTAACGGTTATGTTCATCAGTTGAACAGATTTGAGAAGGTACAATGTGCTGATTATATGGGTGAGGAGGCACTTATTCTGCCGGGGCGGAAGATTGACGGAAATATTATAGCGGCATTTGATGTGATGATGGAATTTTCGGAGTGCCTTATACATCATGAGTTAGGCAATCCGCCTGTGCTTATACGGTTTTTTATAAGTCCCGACGGAAAGAGAGAGCAAGAACTGAATATTGTGCCTGTACCAAAAGGAAGAGAAAGTACGGCGGTGCATTATGCCGAGTGGTATGTTATAAACTTAGCGGATAACGCTGATAAAATATCATATCCGCCATCGTGGATATTTGTAATACAGGATAAGCAGCAAATGTCTTTAATAAAGCCTAAAGCTGAGTATTCTTTTGTGATTATAGAAAATGGAAAGCCCGTCTTCTATGAGGGATAATATAATATATTTTTATGGCATTGTCAATCCAAGACGGGAGGGCGGTGCTTTTTTGATGCTTAGATAATGCTGTGAGAGTTTATTCTATTATATAAATTTTAAATTTTGAGGAGGATCGAAAAATGGAGTTTAACGAATTAAATTTGTCAGAGCTTGACAAGGATTTAACACCGGAGGAACGCGCCGAGTGGCAAGCAATATATGCGTCATATCGTAGTGGAAGTGTTATGCGCGGCGAGGCGGCGGGCGTGGATTACCACGAATTTGAGTTTATACCCGAAGGCAAAAAGCGTCCTGTAAAGAAGACTATGCGCTGTGTTATTATCATAGCGTACAGAATTAAAATTATAATTCCTGAAAGTGAGATGTTTCTGGAAGAAATGTCTGAGGGCGGCTATGTTCTTCACGCATTATGCGGAGCTAAACTTGATTATGTTGTAACGCATATAGACAGAGAGAATGATTTTGCTGTTGCGTCAAGAAAGATGGCGCTTAGTAAAATGCAGCTTGCAACGAACAGGCGTTCTCTTGACAACAGAATAATCAATGCAGATATTGTATCGGTAGGGAAAACCGTGTGTATTGCCAATTATGGCGGCTATGATGTCGTAATGCACCAGCGTGATATAAACTATACAATGGTATCAGACCTTAGAGAATTAGTCCATCCGGGCGAGGTAAGGAAAGCAAAGGTAAAAGAGTTTTTGCCCGATGAGGGTATTCTGAAGCTGTCAATCAAGGAAACAATGCCGCACCCGTTTGACGGTGTGGAAACGCGCCACCCTATAGGCTGTACGCGTGTTGCTACGGTTGTGGGAAAATACGGCGGCGGAGTGTTCTGCAGGCTGCACGATAATGTAACTGACGTACTTTGCTCTTATGATACTATGCACTATGACGGTGATTTTCAAATGGGCGATAGAGTGGAGATACTGATAAAACGGCTTAACCGCGAGAAAAAGCTTGTTTACGGTAAAATGCTAAGGAAAATGAGATAGTTCATAAAATTTATAGTAAAAATAGTAACAGTAGCTCCAATACAGAAATAGAGTTGCTGTTACTGTTTTATGTTCAAAACAGTATACAGAATATGTATATAGAAAGAATCATGAAAATCACTAAAACTTATATAAAAATCTTTACTTTTTTGGTAAACTGTGATAAAATAATGTGTAACAATATATTAACAA
>CAJUFV010000096.1 GCA_910585795.1 uncultured Clostridia bacterium
AACTCAACATCTCCGCTGTTAAAATCAACTTTCAGTTCTCCCTTTTCATTATCATTATACAAGCCGTAAATCATATTTTGTGATTGGATAATACGTTCTACAATCATAATATCATATTTATATACAAATACAACATCATATTTACCGTCATTATCATTATCAACTAATGTGATGTAGTCACAATTCTCAAAATCCGCGCTATCTATATCTTTAGGAGAAAAACGGTCAAAAATTTCTATTGCCTCTGAATTCAGTGTTAATTTTTTCTTTTTTACATTTTTACCTTCATTATAAACTATTGTGTTTTTTTTAAGGCTTTCAATATCTTCTCCTTCAATAGTTATCATTGAGTTTTTATTATGATAAGATATATACAGTAAAGTGCGGTCTCCGTTTTCTTCTTCACGATAATATGCTTCTGTTTTGCATGCAAGATAGTCATATAAATCTTTACGGTCGCTCACCAGCGTATAATTCCCTATTCTTATACCATCTTCAATTGTATTTCCATTCATTACAGAACAATCAGATACAGCCTCTACAACGCCTGTTATTTTAAAGCTGCTTTTATAGTATTCAAGCGCATTTATATACCTATAATCATTATTTCCATAAAATACACGCGCGTCAGCCTCAAGTGTGTCTTCAATTAATAAGGCAGCTTCCGCTCTCGTCATTTCTGATGAAAGATTATCTGACAAATGACTAATTAAATTATAGTCGATGATAACACGAATATAATCGCTGTCCGTTCCGCCGTACATTTGAGCCAAATCCCTGTATCCCAACACATTGACAATAATTCGTGCCGCTTTATTATATGTAATGTTCTCATCAGTTTTTATATTAAAATCAATATAATTCAGACTGCGAAGAGTATCATATGACTTTTTCCACATTATTTCCCTGTCCGCATTATCGTCATAGAATGAATCCATATTTATATACCGGCATACGGATAGAAAAAAATCTCCCGCTTTAATATTCTCCAGATATGTGCCGCTATCAATAGAAACCCACATATCACAGGCAGTAAGCTTTTTAACGATTTCATTGTACTCATTTCTGCCTCGGATATATTCATCGTAATCAATATCTTCAGTATATACATCATCTGGATTATCCAAATCATGCATAGGATGAGAATCATTAATCAAAACATTCTGTTCCTCATCGCTCAGACCATTATCATTGTCCCTGTTACCGTCATCATCAAAATTCTCAGCCGCCAGCGCCGATGATATAAAAAGCATAACAATAGAAAGCATAATCGCAATTATTTTCTTTAAATTCTTCATATCACTTTCAACTCCTTTATCTTATTACTATCGCCGCAATCGACGGTACATCATTATGCCTTGATATAATAATTCTTGAAGCTTTTGCCTCTCCAGCACATTCCGCCGATACTATATCGTCAAGATTTCCAATACGAACTCCATCAATACCATCCTCAAGAACATATACCCTCTTATTTGTGAGGTTAAAATATCTTTCATTTTTAGTGTTATTACTGCCGTTTGTTCCCGGATATATTTGTATAATCATAGATGAACCGGATATTGATTTTACAATGCCAAATTCGGTTGAATACTGAACACCCGTGAACCAATACGGATTTTTCCCCTGCCATATACGTCCCGAAACAACATCTTCATCTGGATTTTCCGCCATGCCGTTAAATTTAATCATCGTTTTTGAAGAACCGATATATGATTTAGCGTCATTATACTCATTGCCTCGAATAATCACATCAGAATTATCCTCATTATCAAAATCAAACACCTTATGATAATCTGTAATTTCTTCCTTTGCATTTGTTGCAATTCTTATCAAATCACCCTTATCAATCGTCGATGTTACCGGCAAGCCGTCTGCTCCATTATACTGTCTTTCAAGACCAACGCCCTCTGCTGTAATAAATTCCTGCTCGGAACCGTTATAAAGCAATGTAAGATCATAACGTATATCGTCATCTATTGCGATTGTCGAAATTTCTTTTACGGCAGCAACCGCAGAACTATAGGTAAGCTGCTTGCCACCACCGTTATCACTTTTTATAACCGCAAATCCGGCCACCATATCCTTAGATAAATTATATAATTCCACCTTATTAAAAGTTTCAGACTTCATATCCTTAAACTGTCTTATTCCATAATGAGAAGGCTCTGACATGAACGCCTCACTTTCGGGAACACTCATTATTATTGTGTTTTCAGACAGTCTCGCATATCCCGGGAAATTTCTGTACAGCGCGTTATAATAACTGTCGTTAAGATCCGCCGTTCGTGTGAATATGCTTGACGTTGTATAAAGTTCATCTGAGTCAATATATTGTGCCGTTTTTACCGACTGAATTTCTCCGTTGCTGTTTAGCTTATAGCGAATAAGCTGATTTACAGAATTATTATCTATATTTGTATTCTTAAACAAAGTTTCAATATTGTCATTTTCTTTTATTTTAGTATTGTTGATTGTCGCCCTCTTTGCGAGATTAATATCTTCCAAGTCACCTAATGTAGTATAAAGTCTCAGAAACGGTCTGCTCCCGGGTTCCTCTGATATCGCCTTCACAAGATATGCAAAACTGTCTGATACAGCATTAATATCTGCTTCTAAATATGCAATTCTTCCGTGGCGGTCAAGAAGTACGCTTATGCTGTTCCCCGGCGTAAAAAGACCTTTTGTATTATTTTGCGTAGCAAGAATATCTGTCAATTCAAATTTTACATTGTCAATATTAACAATCATTTTCTTGCTTTGACTGCTTACGCTTGTAACAATTCCGTCTACTTCTTCTCCGGCGATATAAATTATAATGTTTTCCTTTTGCTTATCCTCTATTACTGAAAGAACATCATAAGCTTTTATGCTTCCTGGCACAGTAATCTTTTCGTCAATGTCATATACAATGACAGATTCCCTGTCAGCAAGCTTAACTGGTGTCTGATCGTAATAATCATATAATGTAGTTTCATACGGGGTAATCTGGCTTATACAGTATATCGCTTCATTAATTACATTAACCGTATCGTAAACCCCATCGTTATTATTATCAATAAGAATAATTTCCTCGATATCATTAACATCATCCGCAGCATATTCTGTGACATAATTATAATTGTAAAGGCGGTTAATAGATTTAGAAAGTGTTTCTTTTTTCTCAGAAAGCGATGCTTCATCCTTATAATATTTCAATAGAGCTCCATCAAAATTAGAAATCATACTACCTTTAAGCGTAAATACTTTATTTGCCTTATGCGGTTCAATAAATTGAAGCCTTTCATCCTTCTCGGTATAAAAAGCAAATACTCTGTATCCCAGATATTTAAATGCCTCCTGCATACCGCAATCAAAAATGCGCGCACCTATTCTTACACCGTTATCAGAAACGGAACCGCCTCCGTTGATAGTCCTTGTTCCGACCGCGTAAACTATATCATCCATGACCAGTATCTTATGAAAATAATAAAGCGCAGTCATATCTGTAATTTTATACTGCCCATCTTCGCCATTCAAGTTGCTTGTTACCACATACGCTCTTGAAGCAGAGTCAAAAATCTCCATCAAATCGATAAAACTAAGTACGTCATCCAACTCCTTATCTGATAAAGAAATTATATCATACTCTCTTGCCGTGCTTAGATATGAGTCTGGGGTCCTACCCTTTTGCACCGCATAAAAATCATAACCCATAATACGGCACATAACAACAGCCGCTTCAGCAAGCGTTATAGGCGCGCTGTCTGTAAAATCACTATTTTTATCAATATATCCGTTGCTATAAAGAAATTGAATTTCATCACCAATACTGCCGGCATTTACAAAGCCGGTTATATATTTTGCAAATTGTCCCTTTGTAACAGTGTCACTCTCACCCTGAGGCTGCTTAATTATATTCAGCGCGTTAAACTTTCTTGCAAGGAGCTTATATCGATCGCTGCCATTAAGCTCGGCGTCGGATATATTTCGCGATTTCATATACAAATACACAGAATGAAGCATTTGCGCGCTCTGTGCTCTTGTAGCGTTATCCTTTGGTCTGAAACTGCCGTCAGTCATACCGCTTATAAGTTCTAAATTTTTCAGCGCATAGACACTTTCTTTGGCGTAATCAGAAATAATTTTATCATCTGTAAATACAATTTGGGCCACACTGTTAAGCTCGCATCCCTCTTTTTCAAGATATCTTGCAATCAACACAGCCATATCCTGACGTGTGATTTTTTCACCGACACCAAATAATCCTCTGTCAATTCCGCTTACAATACCCATATCTGCAGCTGTATTTACATACGGAGCGTACCAGTCATTCATATCAACATCAGAAAAACTACCTTTTATATCTTCAGGTTCTTTTCCAAATGAACTGAGAAGCATTTTTACAAACTCTTCACGTGTGACGGTATCATCTATTCCAAAACTACCATCATCACGCCCATGAATAATTCCCAGTTTCTTTAAGCTGTTTATTGAAGAATATGCCCAATGATCATCACTTACATCTGTAAATGTTAAATCTGCCTTTGGCGCTTCAAGCGGCGGCTCTACATTTTGACCTGTCACACCGGATACAAATGAAGTATTACTGCCGTTGCTTCCATTTCCGGATACAGAACCTATTCCGTTTGTTTTTCCTGTATCATGCCTGATCGTTCTCTTGTAATCAGACAGTAATGTATTAAGTGTGGATAATGATTTTACACCTTTTTGTGCCACATATTTGTAAAATTCTGCCCGCTCATTATTCTGTAAATTTGACAATTCACCGTAATCCAAATACTTTGAGAGTATGCCGCTGTTTTCGGAAATTAGTTCCTCAATCTCACCATATCCATTTATACTGTTAAACGCGATAAGCATACAGTTTTCATTAAACGCTTCTCTTACAGATACTATTGAGCTGTAATCAGATATACTCATTTGCGCAAACACTTTATCAAGTATAACATCAGTTGTTATATACTTTTTAAAATATGAGCTATTGCCGTCAAATCCGGCAATGTCATTATATATAGAATATATCTCCTTTAGTGTTTCCGCTGAATTAATCTTATTTATAAGTTTCACTATCAGCTCTGAACCGATATTTGTTCTTATGTCATTTATACCGGATATATTTTTATCAGCTGCCTTCACGGAATCCGCAATTTCCGATAAATCCAGCTTTTCCGGCAGATACTTATTAAGATTTAATGTCATTTTATACTTTTCAAAATACTTAAAATTATCAGTATCATCAGCGTCAAGATTAACAAAATCTCTTATACACGCATCTATTTCAGTCTGCGGAGCATTATAAAGCTCTCTTAATATTGTATTTCCGTATGAAAGAACAGCATATAGCTTGCCATATGATCTGTCCGCAGTAAATATTGATTTATTTAAAATACCGTTTTCGGTATCAATAGTATATGCTCCAATATAACCGCTGTCATTTTTAAGAATTACAAATACAGTTCCGTCATTTGTAACTGTTCCGTTTATATTGACTGTTTCTCCTCCATCTGTAAATGTTATATGGTCATCTGAAATCTTTCCCGAAGGCTCCGTATAAGACATCAGTCCGCTGCCGATTTTCACAGGCGCGCATAACAGTTTATAATCATTTTCATTATTAAAAATATATATTTCAATATCATCTCCAACGGAGCTTCCTATACTAAAATCAAATATAGCTGTTCCGCCCGCTTCAATATTCCGCTGAGGCGCAAAAGAAGTCCCCGTACACTCTCCGCTGCTGTTTTTCACTACCGCTAACGCACATGCCTGCACGGAAGCGCCGGAAGACTCATTATTGACAGGTACTTTTATATTGCCGCCTTCGGATATAATGCCGCTTATATCAGGCTGTATCCCATTAAGAGCGGTAAAATTAACATCATAAATTTTCTTTGCTTTTCGGCTTCCGGAAGTGACAATAATTCTGCCTTTTCCGGGAACAGACGCAGGAGCTTCTATCTCGTATGACGCTCCGGTAAGCTCCTGCTGCTTGTTAGTCTTTGGCACAGAAGGCGCTTCAACCTCTACCGTAACATTCTTTCTGATATCATCCGCTGTATACGAGGCGGATACAGGTATATCATTTGACGAAGCATTTTTATCAAAATCCTTAACAACCGCTCCTTTTACCAATACTGATAAAATATTCGCATTTTCAAAATATGCTTCTTCACCCGTTGACGGAGGTGTTATTGCCTTTATTTCATCAGTCGAACGATCAAAAAGCATTTCATCAATTATAAAAGGTTCCTCCCATGGATTTTCAAGCGTGTCTTCCGTTGGAGCAGCTCCGAAATATGTATTATACGGGAATATAATTGTAAGCTGTGATAACGATTTATATGTATCCGACTGAATACCTTTATCCATCGTCACTGCTCCCGCTGCTGTAAAAGCCGAAACCGGAATTGTAATATATTCCCATTCTCCCCTGTTAGGAAGCTGAAATTGCTTCTTATAACCCACATTTCCCGATGCCGTCGCAAACTCAAAATTCATCTCTATAGTGCGGTTTGCCGCTGCGCCTTTACCACTGTGATCTACAGTTACCGGCGTATGCACCCACATTGAAATATTCTGAGTATCACGCATAAGATCAAGCATAGAAATACTTTCATTTGCCAATTTTATATTCTCATCTTTAAACTGCATAACAAAACCATTATATCGCTTTGCGGGATCTGAAATATAATGTCCGGGATAGGTTATCTGCAGAGCATTGCCATACATGCCTGCCACATAGCTTTTCTTTGTGCTTATTGTTCCTCCATTATAGCCATATACCATACGAAATTCAGATTCACCTTCCATAGACAACTTGTAATTATATTTAATCTGTGAATTTGTATCCTCAGCGGCCATAACAACGCCTAAACTGCTTATACTGCTAAAAGCAATAGCAACAGTGCATATCAGTGAACAGATTTTTTTTAACATCGTTCTTCCCACCTTTGTCTATTTTACTATTAACTTATAGGTTTGCGGTCTAATACCGTTATCCGACGCGTCAGATACCGTAATGGTATATTCACCTTTTTTATCCTTCGGTATGGTAAATTTAAAGTTACTGTATGAATAATTTCTCCATGGCCAATGCGGATATGATATATTTTTCGGATAAACCTTATAAAGAGCATTTTTCACATTTTCTACAGGCAATCCTTCAATCTTCAGTTCACCGTTCAGTTCATAATCCGTTTTATTCATAATATGTATTGAAATATGTTCCTCAACTCCTGCCTCAACCTCAAATTCTTTAGGGACCTGAACCGCACTGTCAGCCGGATATTTTGCAGCAATATCATATATCGGTTCCGACTCTTTCGGCGATGTGTGTCTGTTATAATAATCCGCCGTCTTATCACCAATATTGGTAAACGCAAAGTCGTCTATCCAAAGCTGACCTGATGACTCAAGAGTAAGATTAAAAAGACTTATATATCTTACCTTATTAAGATGAAGCATCTCGCTTATTCCAAGATCGCTTATTTTAAATTTATACTGTTTCCATTCTGAGCTGTTAACATCAAATGAAATACAAAAACGTTCAAGCTCGCGTTTTTTATAATTAGAACGCTGTTCGTTTTGATTTGTACCCTTTTCCTGTTCAAAACGAAGCAAAAATCTTTGCTTTGATCCGTCACCCTTCGCCCAAAATGTAAAATAGTCCGCTTCACCTATATCCCAGGATTTAGGAATTGTCGCTCTTGCCTGACCTCCATAAGAATTTTCAGGACAATTATATGTAATCATAACCGGATTTGACTTACCTGAACGTTTAATACCTGACGCTGTTGTCACCGCAAAAGAATCCGTTAATGTATTCTCATCATCCTCCCACGCTTTCCACGCAAGTTTTTCCTGTTCGGTGCTGTCTGAAACAGTAAATGGCTCTGCCTCCTTATACGGAAGCCCTCCTATTTTTACATTATCGAGCCTGAAGCTTCCTACCCCCTCATCAAGAGAAGTGACAAGAATTGATTTTATCTTCGTTGTATCAAGTATACCTTCCTCATTTTTAAATACCGTCAGCGGCAAAAACCAATCCTTCCAGTTATCATGCAAATCCATGGGCATATAGGTTGTAAATACTCTTCCGTCTTCAAGTTCAAGACCAATACCTATTTTACGCATATCGCCGTCACCTTTTATTCTTAACGCCAACCATTTGGCGCCGCTGAAATCTCCGCCCCCGAGTTCGGCAATTGCGGCGCTGTCCCAGCTTTCCGCTTCGCTTCTGTCAAAAGTTACAAGCTGTCCTGCCCCTTCATAACCGTCAGCTATTTTTTGTGTCTTTACCTCATCGCCATACACTTTAAAGTCCGCATTCACCTTATCAAAATCAATTATATACTCCCATGTTGAAAGCGGTGACGGGTCGGGATACGGTCTGTCTTCCTCAGAAGGTCTGGTTTCCGGCTCATTGATCATTTTATATTTCATATATAAGCCCGAATAATTTGATGGTGTAAATGTTTCATAATCCATAAACATATTCGGATTTGCGCCTGTATGAAACGACCATGCTGTATAATTAAGCTCGTTTCGGTCTATGAAATCATGAATTTCATTCATCCATACATGCGGATATTCGCAAAGATAATTATCATACCAGTCGAAAAGCCGTTCACCCCAGTGGCCGTATTCGCCCACAAGAATAGGCGCCTCATTTACAAGGCATTCCACTGCTTTTTCTACAGGATTATATTCGGGTTTCATAGGATAAATATGCGTGTCATATATGACGCCGTTTCCTGTCTTATCCTCAAGCTTATACCCATGCTCAAGACCGTTATAACCATCGCATAGGCCATCAAAATAATATGACCAGTCAAGACCGCCCGAAATCACAATGTTTTTCGCGCCTTTATAACGTATCATATTAAGGATTTCCTGATGCCCATATACTCTCTGAGTCTTTTTGCCGTATGCGTCGGATGTCTCAAGATATCCTCCATTACGCCACATGTTCCAGTCTATATCGTGCGGCTCATTTAAAAGACCAAATATTACACCGGGATTATTGCAATAAATTTCCGCAGCGTCATCCCAAAAAGCTTTCTGCTGTTCGGTAATAGCATAAAACTCATGTAAATTGAGTATTACATATTTACCTCTCGAATTAATTTGTTTTATTATATTATCAACCATCTTTCTGTAGTCGACATAGCTTTTACCCTGATACCATTCCTGGCCAAACCAAAATTTTGAATGCACACAAAGACGAACACAGTTTGCATTCCAGTCATCACACAGAATACCGACACGCTTCATAAGGTCATTATCTCCGCCTGTAGCCCACTGAAGATCAGGAATATTTGCTCCGGCGAGCCTTACCTTTTCACCTTCAGCATTATATATATATCTACCCTCAACATGCAGTTCGGACGGAACAGTCTTCTTTTCTGATGACTTTATTTTAGCCTCTGTCCCGATTGGCATAATTATAATTGATACAGATACAATTATAGCCAAAATACTGCTAATAAATTTTTTTATTTTCATAACGAACTCCTTATCCGTTTGATGTCAAACTTATTCCTTTACTGAACCCACTGTCAATCCCTGAATAAAATACTTTTGAAAGAACGGATATACAAACAAAATCGGTGCGGTTGCTATTATACACAGCGCCATTCTTGCTCCCTCTTTCGGAACATTTGCAAGAAGATTTGCCGATCCCATCTGTGCTGAATTCTCCGTAAGATTTTGAATATTTGAAATCATACTTTGCAGCAGATACTGAAGATTATACTTTTTTGAGTCCGTTATATACAGAAGCGGAAGCCACCAGTCATTCCAGTATGTCAAAGTTGAAAATAAGGCAATTGTCGCAAGACCGGGCAGCGACAGCTGCATAATAATTCTAAAATAAATCTGATATTCATTAGCTCCATCAATCTGCGCCGCTTCTATGATTGCAGAAGGTATTGACATTGTATAGAATGAACGCATAACTATTACGTGCCATGCATTCATAACATACGGTAAAATAAGAACCCATATACTGTTTTTCAAATGAAGGACTCCTGTCGTTACCATATAACCCGCAACAGTTCCGCCGCTGAAAAGCATTGTGAAAAAAGCAATAAAGGTGAATATTTTTCTGTATTTAAAATCCTTTCTTGAAAGAGGATACGCATACAAAGCGACAACCAAGGTGCTTATAACGGTTCCTATAACTGTAACAAATATTGTCACTCCATAAGCCCTTAAAATTGTAGACTTTGACGCGATTATATATCTGTATGAATCAAGACTAAACATCTTGGGAATTACATTAAATCCGTATTCTGAAATTGACGACTCGTTTGTAAATGATACTCCGAGCACTACAAGCAGCGGATAAATACATGCCGCGGCAATAAGAACATACACGGAATAAAGTATGATATTTCCTATGCTTATTTTACGTTTTTTCACTTCAATACCCCCTTAAAACAAAGCATTTTCAGGACTCTTTTTCCTTACAATCAGATTTGTTGTCATTACAAGTATAAAACCGACAACTGACTGATAGAATGCGGCCGCAGAAGCCATCCCCACACTTCCTGTACCTGCCGACATAAGCATATTATACACATATGTACTGATAACATTTGTTGTCGGATAAAGCGCGCCCGTATTAAGCGGAACCTGATAGAAAAGACCAAAGTCCGAATTGAATATTTTACCTACATTCAGAATGGTAAGAATTATCATGAGCGGCACCAGCGCGGGTATTGTTATGTACCTTATCTGCTGCCAGCGATTTGCTCCATCTACCTTTGCGGCTTCATAAAGCGCAGTGTCAATTCCGGCAATGCCTGCCAGATAAACCACACTGCCATACCCGACTGTTTTCCAGAAATTCACAATTACGAGTATGTACGGCCAATACTTAGGATTGGAATACCAGTCTATACCTTCCTGCCCGAGCAGAGGCAGTATCGTTCGATTTATAAGGCCGTTCTCAACATGCAGAAACGCAAGCACAAGGAAACTCACAATTACATACGACAGAAAATGAGGCATAATCACTATTGTCTGCATTGTTTTGGAAAAAAACTTGTTCCTGATCTCCGAAAGCCCGATTGCCATTGCTACATTAAGCACTAATCCGCCAAATATAAAAAGCAGATTATAAGCTATTGTGTTTCTTGTGATAATCCATGCGTCAGGGCTTGAAAACATAAACTCAAAATTTTTAAGTCCGTTCCATGGGCTTGCCCATATGCCAAGATCATATCTATACTGTTTAAAAGCTATTATTATTCCGAACATCGGAAGATAACTGAATAGTATAAAAAATATTAATCCCGGAATACACATTGAAAGCAAAGGACCATTCTTTTTTAAATCTTTTGCCAATTTTTTTTTCTTCATGTTCCTAAACACTCCTTTATAATTCAAAAATTGCAGAGTGGAAAAGCAACAACATCTCACCCTGCAATTATTCTAACATATTATACTTTTCTAAAAAAGGCGGTAAACTTTTATGTATGCGGTTTATTTTTAAAACTTTACCGAGTCTGTCATTGGATGAAGTTTCTCAAAATCATCAAATACAAATACTTTCATAAACTTATTTTTGGTGTCGTCAGCCATAAAATTAAGCATTATATTTCCATTGCCGTCTATTTTCTGTGTTTCAAGATTAACAGTGTCAAGACATCCGTTCGCGTGATATATAGCTGCGATAACTGTTATATCAGCTGTTCCTTCCATATCTAAAATATCAGCCTTTATCGTAACCGGACCGTCTGAAAGTTTATCAATATTTGCGCCGTTTTGTTCAGCTGTTATATTTATAGTTGTAAAATATGTTGTTTCACCTTCCGTATCCGAAAGTGTCATATTATCAAAAATGATACTGCCCTTTTTAGCGCACATCTCCAGTTCCTCAGCGCTCATATCACTTGCGCTGTCAGAACTGCTGTCAATACCGGCGGTCTCTGCTGCCTGAAATGTTACAGCGCCTATATCGTTAAGATTTACAGATGTTTCATCATTCACAAACTCACTTATTGGAACACTTATCTTTGCCCATTCTCCGTGAGAATCAAGATCAAATCTTCTGCCGTAGCGCGTACCGTCTGTGAGATTCAAACCGTTTTTATTGCCTGTTGAAAAGCTTATCTTCACACTGCCTTTTCCTTTATAATCAAAATTCAAATATTCAGAAGACGCGCTATTCTCCCATATTGCCGGAACAGGCAGAAAAACTTCTCCGGCATAGTAAAAGGCCGAACTATACTCCACCTTATATCCGGTTGTTTCTCCGGCGCCCTCATTTGGAACAACGCCTCCCTTTACAAAATCACTGTATCCCGATGCGCTGTGACCGCTATATTTAATCGCTGTTCCAAATCTTGTTTCATTTCTTTCAAAATCAGCATTAAATTGTGTAACAGAGCTTTTCTCCGCAAGCGTAATATTGTCTATAACTACCGTACCTGTCTTAGCTTTTGTATTCAACTCTTCGGCGCTCATTTCTTTTGTTGATGCGGAGTTGTTGTCAAGACCTCCGTTTTCAGCTGCCGTAAATGTCATACCCGTAACCTCAGACAATACTATCGTTTCATTAGTACTCTTATTTACAAATTTTGAAATCGGCAGACTTATTTTCTGCCATACACCATTTGTATCAATACTCACCCGCTGTCCATAACGTGTACCGTTGATAACCTCTCCTGTTTCAAAATTAATATTAAGCACGCCGCATCCGTTCGCATCAAATTCCAGATATTCCGCCGGCTCGTCTATAGCCCACTTAGTTGGAATAGCGGTAAATATCTCGCCGCTGTAATATGTTGCGGCCGTATAATTAATCTGAAATCCTTTGCCGTCTTTTCCATTTTCTGTTATCAATGAGCTTATATTATCCGCATAATCCTGACTGTCGTTTTTAAATCCAGCCCAAGTCTGTTTATGACTTAAGCTGTAGTTATCAAAGTCTATAACTCTTGTTTTTTCATCCTGCGGCTTAGCCGTTTTAGTCGGCGCGGGAATATTTTCACCTACATCGGAAAGCTCCATATTATCCAAAATAACATCACCATTTTTTGCCTTTAGAGTCAATTCCTCCGCGCTCATTTCCTTCGTTGACGCGGCATTGTTGTCAAGACCTCCGCTTTCTCCCGCCATAAATGTAAATATGCGTATTTTATTCAAATCTACCGACTCTGTTCCGTTTTTGAAATTTTCAAGCGGAATACTAATACTCTGCCATTCTCCTTTTGTATCCGCTCTCAGTGTATAACTGTATTTTATGCCCTGACCGACTGTGTAGCCGTTTATTTCCTGTGTAGAAAAGCTTAGCTTCAGAACTCCTTTGCCTTTGTAGTCAAAATTAAGATACTGACATCCTACACTGTTTTCCCATATCTTTGGAATAGGAAAAAACACTTCACCCGCATAGTATGTTGCCGCTTTATATGTTATCTGAAGTCCTATTGTTTCATTCTTTCCTTCCCCGTCCACCCACTTCGGTTCTATCAAATCTCTATAATCACCACTGTTATTTGCTGTTCCGGGATATTTTACACTTGTACCGAATTTTGCCGATGGCGACTCAAAATCTGCCATATATGATACACTTGAAGCAAATACTGATTGCGAGTATGCTATACACAATGAAACAGCAATCAACAATGAAATAAGCTTTTTCATCATAAACCTCCAT
>CAJUFV010000097.1 GCA_910585795.1 uncultured Clostridia bacterium
ATATAATTATACTATATTTAGGAGAAGCTTATGTTTAAAATATTACATACAGACGGAAATGCGAGACGCGGTGAATTTCATACTGTTCATGGGGTTGTGCAGACACCTGTTTTTCAGAATGTAGGTACAATAGCGGCTATAAAAGGAGCGGTATCCACTATGGATTTAAAGGAGATAGGCTGTCAGGTGGAACTGTCTAATACGTATCACCTTCATCTGCGTCCCGGTGATAGGGTCATTAAAAAGCTCGGCGGATTGCATAAATTTATGAACTGGGACAGACCGATTCTTACTGACAGCGGCGGTTTTCAGGTGTTTTCGCTGGCCGGTCTTCGAAAAATAAAAGAAGAGGGTGTAAGCTTCAATTCTCATATAGACGGACGCAAAATATTTATGGGTCCAGAGGAAAGCATGCGGATACAGTCAAATCTTGCTTCTACAATAGCTATGGCATTTGATGAATGTATAGAAAATCCCGCGCCGTATGATTATGTGAGAAATTCAGTTGACAGAACTTACAGATGGCTCGTACGCTGTAAAAATGAAATGAAACGTCTTAATTCACTTGATGATACGATAAATAGAAATCAGATGCTGTTTGGTATTAATCAGGGCGGTATATATGACGATATACGCGCAGAGCATATGAAGCGAATTGCAGAGCTTGATTTGGATGGATATGCAATCGGTGGTCTTGCGGTTGGAGAAAGTCATGAGGAAATGTATCATATATTAGATGTTGTTCTTCCGTATGCTCCGGTTAATAAACCAAGATATTTAATGGGAGTAGGAACTCCGGCTAATATTATTGAATCTGTCGCGCGGGGCGTGGATTTTTTTGACTGCGTAATAGCTTCAAGAAACGCGCGTCATGGATTTATATTTACACGTAACGGAACAATGAATATGAAAAATCAAAAATATGAGCTTGATATGCGTCCCATTGATGCGGAATGCGGCTGTGAAGCATGCAGACACTATACAAGAGCATATATCCGTCATTTGTTCAAAGCCGGTGAGATGCTTGCGATGCGTCTTGCGGTATTGCATAATCTTTATTTTTATAATGAGCTTATGGAAAGAATAAGGCTGGCAATTGAGGAGGACCGTTTCGAAGAATTCAGACGTGAAAATGTTGAGAAACTGGCGTCAAGAGTGGCTGATTAAAATGAATATACCTGATTTTTACAAAATATATACTCCTATTACCGCGCAGCCGTTTGAAAATTCTGAAGAACATATTGAAATAGCGCCGTGTGACGCGTTAAAGCCGTTTATACGGTGCTTTTGGGGTTCGAAAAAGCCGTACACAAAGACTGGGAATAACAGTCGGCTGATAATTCCCGACACATGTATGGATATAGTGTTTAATATTGATTATACGGACAATAGAATATCAAATCGTTTCTGCGGTATTGATGACGTGTCATTTATCTCTGATTATACGGAAAGACAAGGCAGGTTTGTGTCAGCGTTTGGAATACGGTTTTATCCTTGGAGTGCGATTGTTTTTGCTGAGGAGGATATAAGTAGTGTAAAAAATGGTTTGTTTGATGTAGGACAGTATTTTCCTAAATTGAAAAGAGCGATAGAACCACGTTTATTTGATACTATAGCAATTGATGAAAGAATAAAAATTGCCGAGGAATATCTGCTGAAAAACCTGTATACTGAACGCTTGAATATGACAGTATTGACTGCGCTTGACATGCTGATAAAGAGAAAAGGGAATATAAAGATTGATTTTTTAGCTCGTGATTTACATATCAGCAAAAGACAGATGGAACGGTTATTTCGTGAATATATGAGTATTGCGCCGAAAAGTCTGTCTACACTTGTACGCTATCAATGCGTGTGGCAGGAAACGCTTTTTAACCGTGGATTTAACTTTATGGACGCAGTTGAAAAATATGGTTATACAGACCAATCCCATCTTTTGAAGGAATTTCGTAAATATCATTCTATGACAATAACAGCCGCAAAAACAAAAGCGCTTAAAGATGTCGCATTTTTACAAGACAAATAA
>CAJUFV010000098.1 GCA_910585795.1 uncultured Clostridia bacterium
ATAATATTATTTAACAAATATAAAGGCGGGTGGGATTATGAAAAGAAATTATATTATTGTACTGATGTTAAGCATGGCAATTCTTTTTCCTATGTTTAGTATAAATGTAAGTGCACAGCCTCCTGAGGTGGTATACACGGAATTTGTGCAGGGGAATTTTAATCATGCGGGAGACGGAACAGCTTCATCTCCGTATAACTTGTTTGAGGATGCTTTTAACGCTGTGGCTGACGGTGGGACTATTTATATTCTGGGAGGAGGAGCGTTTATAAATGTTTTAAACGGAAATGATCCGTTTGAAGTGACAAAAAATGTTACAATAGCGGCCGCTCCTGGAATTGGTCACAGACCTTGTTTGAGTGTCAGAACAGGCGGTATGGTTCTCGGGGGGAATGTTACGTTTGAAAATATAGTATTATCCTTTGCAAACGCGTACAGGCCAGTGGTATGCGCGAATGGATATACTATGATTATGCATAATGTGTCATACCATGAGAGCGCAAGAACAATACATTTGGCAGGCGGTGGTATGCCCGGCTTTTCTGATATTACTTCCGGTCCGCGCAGCCGGATTATTGTAAAAGGCAGGGAGTCATCATTTGGCAATATTTATGCGGGAAGCATAAACGGCAGCTTTGATAAGGATGTTGATATTACGGTTAATGATATATCAGGTATGAAGATTGGCATGGTTTATTCCTGCGGCGCGGCGGAAGGCTATTATAACGGCGAGAATTTTTTGGATCCTGACAATGAGCCGCAGCCACCTGTGGATAATCCGGATAATTATCCCGTTGCAGGCAGAGTGTCTATAGAGCTAAATAATACTGGAATAGGCGCGGTATATGGAATGACAGGCGGGGAGAAAAATGCTTCGCTGTCTGTTTCGACGGAGAATTTATATTCATGCTCGTTAATACATATCAGTGACTTGCAGATAAAAAAGGGAATATTTATGCCTGATGTGATGAATGACGGAGTTAATGTTACTGTGAACGAGGGAGCCTTGTTTGATATGCATTTGCTTATAGACTGTATCGTAAATAATTTTACAGGCGGAGGTATATTAATAAATGATTTTGACGGCTGTCTGACAATAAACGGAACCTGTGAGGGAACAACCGAATTCCGAACATATGGAGCATATGATAATTCATATATTGCGTTGTACAATCATCTTTATATAAAAACGGCTTCTGGAACCGGAACTTTTACATTTAATCCATATCCGACGCAAAGGGATATGACACTGGAAAAACGTGATGACGGCTGGTATACAAGTGAACATACAGGCGGGGACATTATTGCGCTGACAAAGTTTGATATTGACGATGATTTGATATTTGTCAGAGCTTCTGATATTAACGGAGGTAATCTGATGTCTGTTAATGTCATGGCGGAATTTACAGAAGATACATTGGTGCCTGATATTTCATATATACCGTTTGAATATAATGTGGCTTATAACGGAGAAAAGTTTTTTGTTAAGTCAGATGAGATGGACGGAGAATATTATGAGGGAAATATAAGGCCTTTAAATATGAATTTCAGACCGGTGGAGGATGTGATAGAAATATCAAACTTTTCTGAGCTGCATGATGATTTTGGGGATATAGCCGAGGGGATATATGATATTGACATTATCGCTCCTACTGTGACGGGAAATGTGATACGCTCATTAAGGCTTGTTGTGCTTGGCGATGACGCTGAAACAGATGAATTTATTGTGACAGATACAGACGGCGATATACATGCTACATATACTAATGTGACAGAAAGCGATATCAATGACGCGGTGATTTTGGGCTGTGTGTATCAGGATGGTGTTCTCAGAAGCGTCAAACAGGACCGTTTGACAGCCGGACGAGGACAATCGCTGTCGTTTCATTTTGATATGTCAGATATTGAGTATGATAGAGTAAGGATTTTTGTATGGGACAGTCCCGAAACAATGATGCCGTTAAGTGACGGTTATAATTCGTTATAATGAAAAAGAGATATAAGCAAATTGATGCTTATATCTCTTTTTCTATAAAGTGGCAGCCATATCGCTAATGCCGTAGGAACAGCATTTTTTATGGAAAGTTCCTCGCGTTTGAGATAATCTCTGAAGGCGATATTATTATCCTCCAGCGCCTTTTGCAGATTAGACTGTATCTGTCCTCCGAATACAAGGGCTGAAGGATTTATTCCCTCCAGAAGCTCCTCCACGTACATAGGGTTGTCAGAATAGGGTGAATTAATTGTTGTGCCGTCAAAGGTGACAGGGACAGGCAGAATGATTATATCTGCCGAAAGGACAAAGTCCTTGTCGTTTTCAAGTGTCAGGCCTTCAGGCTGAATATCCTTATCAAAGCCGTATAAAAAAACATGATACCCCTCATCTCTGAGAAGGCGCGCAAGAGTAAGCTGTCTTAAATCTCCGCCGATTACAGAAACGGTTTCAAACATAGTGCATCCTCCTTATAACAGTTTTTCTTGTGCTATATAATATGAATATCTGATGTTGAATGTTACATGAGTAATAATATATAAAT
>CAJUFV010000099.1 GCA_910585795.1 uncultured Clostridia bacterium
CCTATGACTATAATCATCCTTATTAACATTAAACAAATGTTTTATATTTACAGGATTTAATCCCAGACGCTTTAAATATGAAGCAGCCTCAAAGGTTCTGACTCCGGTTTTTACCATAAAATTCTTTGTATCCATAAGTATTCCCGTATACAGACACTCTGCCTCTACAGATGTTATTGAGCTTCCCAAATTCATATACTCCAGAAGCTCTGTTGCCATTTCACACGTAGATGACGCATACGGCTCATGATAAATAAGCGAGCATGGATTTATAAAATCAGTAGAGCGTCTGTGATGGTCTATGAGAATAACCTTAGCCGCCCGTTCTACTAACGCCGGACACGGTAGCATAGAAGGTCTGTGCGTGTCAAGTACAACCACAAGTGTATCAGGAGTAAGTATTTCAAGAGCTTCGTCACTATTTATAAACATTCCTTTATATTCCGGTTCCTTGCGAAGCTCATCATACATTTTCTCAATTGCAGGCGAATTGTTATCATACACAATATACGGTCTGTTATTCATTGTTCTTACTGCTCTCTGCAAGCCGATTGCGGAACCAAGGCTGTCATAGTCCGCCCCTGAATGTCCTATAAAAATAACCTTGTCAGATTTTGTTATAAAATCCTTAAGAGCAAAGGCAAAAGCTCTGGTTTTCACTCTTGTACTGCGCTCATAATCTCTCGCTTTACTGCCGTAAAATTTATATTGGGTATCATCCTTAATACTTACCTGGTCACCTCCGCGCCCGAGCGCCATATCAAGCGCGCTTCTGGCATATGAATCATTCTCGGAAAGATTGCCGCCCACTCCTATTCCTATACTGATACTTACAGGCTGCTTTATTTCCTCTCCTACTTTTCTTATTTTATAAAGAATATCAAATTTTTTATCAACATACCCTGATAAATACCGATGCTCAAAAAAAACATAATACCGGTCTCTGTCAGTAGCTTTAACAATAGCATTGCCTTCCTGTGCCCATTCATTAACATATTTGCGCACCTGAGTCACAATCTGTTGCTGTTCATTATCATTCACACGCTGAAGAATATCGTCATAGTTATCAATATTTATTATTGCTATATCTGTTTTTTCATCATTGTACATTTTTTCAAACTCAACCTCGGAGGTTCTGTCAAGCAAATAGATATAAACAGAAACCTTGTCCTCATCTTCTGCGCCCGAGCTAAGCTTATTCCGCACAATATTAGCAATAAACATAAATCGTTTATTATCTATACATATTTTTTTTTCGTAATGACTAGAGGATTTAAGTATTTCACCCCATTTTATATCAGGGATAATCGTCTCAATTTTTACATCAAAAAGTTTTTTATTACAAAACAAATCAGAAAATTTATCGTTATACCAGCATAATGAGCCGTCTATATGCGCCACACCAACCGGAACTGGAACAC
>CAJUFV010000100.1 GCA_910585795.1 uncultured Clostridia bacterium
ATTTGCATTATATCACTTGCTGTGCTATAATGCAATAGAATAGTAAAATAATCTTTTTATAAATGAGTTTTACGAAAGGAAGGCTAAATAATTATGGGAATGACTATGACTCAGAAAATTCTTGCCAATGCGGCAGGAAAAGAAAACGTTAAAGCCGGAGAATTGATAATGGCAGAGTTGAATCTTGTTTTGGGCAATGATATTACTACTCCTGTCGCAATAGGCGAATTTGATAAAATAGGACAGGATAATGTGTTTAATAATGCAAAAATTGCTTTGGTGCCTGACCATTTTACTCCGAATAAAGATATAAAGTCCGCTCAGCAAGCTCTGAAGGTTAGAAATTTTGCTAAAGAGCAGGAAATTGTAAATTATTTTGAAGTGGGAGAGGTTGGCATTGAACATGCGCTTTTGCCGGAAAAAGGACTTGTTGTTGCGGGTGATGTTATAATAGGAGCTGACTCACATACGTGTACATATGGCGCTTTGGGAGCTTTTTCCACAGGTGTGGGTTCGACAGACATGGCAGCTGGTATGGCTACCGGTAAGGCTTGGTTCAAGGTGCCTGAGGCTATTAAATTTAATCTTACAGGTAAATTAAATAAGTATACAAGCGGAAAAGATCTTATTTTACATATAATTGGTATGATTGGCGTTGACGGAGCGCTTTATAAATCTATGGAGTTTACAGGTGAGGGAATGCATACTCTTACAATGGATGATCGTTTTACTATTGCAAATATGGCTATTGAAGCCGGAGCAAAAAATGGTATATTTGAGGTTGATGAGCTTACTGTGGAATATATGAGAGAGCATTCTGATAGAGAGTATATGGTATTTGAGGCTGACGACAATGCCGAATATTCTCAGGTTATTGATATTGACCTTTCAAAAGTACCTCATACAGTGGCCTTTCCACATCTTCCTGAAAACGCAAGAACACCGGATAACTGGGGAGATATTAATATAGACCAAATAGTTATCGGCTCCTGTACAAACGGACGAATATCCGACCTTCGCAGCGCTGCCGAAATTCTTAAGGGCAAGCATGTGAAGAAAGGAATAAGAGCCATTGTATTTCCAGCTACACAGGCTGTTTATCTTGAGGCTCTGAAGGACGGTACTTTGTCAACGCTTGTTGAAGCCGGCTGCGTAATATCGGCGCCTACCTGCGGACCGTGCTTGGGTGGACATATGGGTATTCTTGCGGAAGGGGAAAAATGCGTATCTACTACAAACCGAAATTTTATAGGGCGTATGGGTCATATTGAAAGCGAGGTTTATCTGGCAAGTCCCGAGGTGGCGGCTGCAAGCGCCATAACGGGTAAAATAACAGCACCTGAGGAGGTTATGTAAAATGAAAGCGAACGGAACAGTAATAAAATACGGAGATAATATAGACACAGATGTAATTATTCCTGCAAGATATCTTACTACAGCGCTTCCGGAAGAACTGGCAAAGCATTGTATGGAGGATATTGACAAGGATTTTGTAAGCAAGGTGAAAAAAGGCGATATTATGGTTGGAGGAGCTAATTTTGGATGTGGCTCTTCACGTGAGCACGCTCCTATCGCTATAAAAGCAAGCGGTATTTCCTGTGTTATCGCAAAGGATTTTGCCCGAATTTTCTATAGAAATTCAATAAATATCGGACTTCCTATTCTTGAATGTAATGAGGCGTCAGAGGATATTGACGCCGGCGATGATGTTGAGGTTGATTTTGATACAGGCATTATTACGAACAAGACAAAAAACAAAACATATCAGGCGGCTGCGTTTCCTGAGTTTATGCAGGGAATAATAAATGCCGGAGGGCTTGTTGAATATATTAAGAAAAATAACTAAATATACGGAGGAACTATAATGTCAGAATTTAATGTTGCGCTTATTCCGGGAGACGGGATTGGCCCTGAAATTGTATCTGCTGCGGTTACGGTGCTGAATGCGGTTTGTGAAAAATACGGACATAAATTTAATTATACAGAAGTTTATATGGGTGGATGTGCTATTGATAAATTCGGAGAACCGCTTCCTGACGAGACAATTGATATATGCAAGAAGTCTGATGCGGTACTTATGGGTTCTATTGGCGGAAATACAACAACATCTCCTTGGTACAAGCTTCCTGCAAATTTGCGTCCAGAGGCGGGATTATTGAAAATACGCAAGGAACTAGGTCTTTTTGCGAATCTCAGACCATGCTTGCTGTATTCTCAGCTTTCCAGTGCATGTCCTCTGAAGGAAGAAATCAGTGCAAAAGGATTTGATATGCTTATAATGCGAGAGCTTACAGGCGGATTGTATTTTGGTGAAAGAAAGACTGAAGCCGTTAATGGTATTATGACTGCGACAGATACTCTTTCTTATAATGAAAACGAAATAAGAAGAATTGCGGTGAAAGCATTTGATGTAGCTATGAAGCGCAAAAAGAAAGTTACAAGCGTTGATAAAGCGAATGTTCTTGATTCTTCACGTTTGTGGAGAAAGATAATTAATGAAGTGTCTGAAAATTATCCTGAGGTTATTCTTGAGCACATGCTGGTTGATAATGCCGCAATGCAGCTGGTTCGTGACCCCGCTCAGTTTGATGTGATGGTTACAGAGAATATGTTTGGAGATATTCTTTCTGACGAGGCTTCAATGATTACAGGCTCTATTGGTATGCTACCTTCTGCCAGTCAGAATGAGACTAAGTTCGGATTATATGAGCCAAGCGGCGGCAGCGCGCCGGATATTGCCGGAAAAGATATTGCTAATCCTATCGCTACTATTTTATCAGCATCAATGATGCTTCGGTATTCATTTGACCTTACAAATGAGGCAGACGCCATTGACAGGGCTGTATCGGCAGTACTTGATAAAAACTACAGAACCGGAGATATTATGGCGGAAGGTATGACAAAGGTGGGATGTAAGGCAATGGCAGAGTTTATTGCTGAAAATGTATAATCATATTATGTATAAAACACTCGTATTTACGGGTGTTTTTGTCTATTTATGGCAAAGTTGCGCTATTTTATTGACTTGTTATAAAGTTTGTGCTAAAATATACAATTAGATTAGGCTACATAATTTTATTTAACATCATAGGAGGACTTATTTATGAATATTTCAACAAATCTTAAGGCTATTGATATGATAAAGGGAGAAATTTTATCTGAAATAGCAAATCTGTACAGAACTCTTGCGGACTATGACGAAATAGGCGAATATGAGTGTGTTACAAATGAAATAGCAACAGTGATAGCTATGGATTATATATTGGCAAGAAGGCTGGGATTAAGCTTTGGCAATATAGATAATAAAATTTCAGAGCTTTTAACAATTGGTGAAGAAAACGGTCATGAGCTTGAGGTTGAATTTTCTGATATGTCTGAGCTTAAAAAATATCTGAAAAGCCGTTAGGCTCAGCGCATCGAATGCGTTCGGAGGAATATATGAAAAGATATTACGGACAGATAATAAAAAATTATTCAAAAGCCGCATATATATCAGCGGCACTTATGATTATATGCGGAATATTGTTTTATCTGACAGAATTCAAAGTGTTTATTTTGGCAGAGGGAATATTTGGTGTTATAATTTTTGTTGCTGTCGTTTTTATGAACAAAAGAAGAAAAGAG
>CAJUFV010000101.1 GCA_910585795.1 uncultured Clostridia bacterium
ATGAAAGGAGACCGTTATGGCACAGCAAAATATATATGACAACGATATCTTTTTTAATGGCTATAAAAAAATCAGAGAAAACGACAACAACGCTAACAATTTGTTTGAAACTCCTGCATTATTGTCCTTACTCCCAGAACTTAATAATAAGGCTGTTTTAGATTTGGGCTGCGGTTATGGTGACCATTGTATGGAATTCATAAACAGAGGCGCCAGCAAGGTTGTCGGAATAGACATTTCAGAAAAAATGCTTGAAATAGCAAGAATCGAAAATAATCATCCAAATATATTATACAAAAATATGCCTATGGAAAATATCGGAATGCTCAACGAGCGCTTTGATGTTGTTGTCAGCTCGCTCGCAATTCATTATGTTGATGATTATAAAGGACTTATCAACAATATTTTTAATTTAATCAATGAAAACGGTATTCTTGTTTTCTCTCAGGAAAATCCGCTTAATACTTGTTTCTCAAAAGGCAGAAGATGGACTAAGGACGAGAAAGGACACCGATTATTTGCTAACATATCAAACTACGGTATAGACGGTGAACGAGAATCTGTTTGGTTTATTGACAATGTAAAAAAATATCACAGAACTTTTTCAACTATTATAAATACATTAATTGAAGCAGGATTTATCATTGAAAAATTAATAGAACCTGTTCCGACAAAAGAAATACTTGATAAGCATCCGGAATATCAGGATTTATTTCATAAACCCGATTTTTTACTTGTAAAAGCTAGAAAATCTGCTTAAAATATATATTTATCAGCTTCTTTAAAACTTAATAACACATTTAAATCAATCAATAAAAATTTAGAAATAATAAATAAAACTCTTTATATAAAAATAACGGACACATAAGTGTCCGTTATTTTTTACTGACAGATTATTTCTTAATTCTGTAGATAATTACTTCCTGAAGCGCACCCTTATTTGCAATTCTTGCAAACGCGTAGTCACCTTCTCCATCTTCATAATTTGAAACATCTGCGATTGAAGCCTCAGCTTCTCTAATCTTAATCGCATCCTTAACATCATTAACACCTAAGTCGATTTCAACAACATCCATAGACATTGAAGTATCAGCTGAAATCATCTTTGAACCAATTGACATCCATGATGTAGTATCAATATCTGAATCTGTAATAGCATCAAAGTAGAATGAGTTACGTGTTTCTGAACCAGCCACAATATTCTTCGCTACTGCCGCAGATGAATCATCCTTTAGATTATTGTATACACGTTCAGCGCAAGCATATAACAGAATTGTATTTCCATCTGTAATAATTATATCACCCTTATGCAGATAATTGCTAAGGTCTTTTCCTGAATCACCTGTCCAGAAAACACCTTCTTGTGTCAAGCTATAATTTCTTGTGCCGTTATAACCAGCAATTTCACCAAGAGCACTTGTTCTCTTTGTAGTTACAGATGTCTTTGCTCCATTTTGATAACCTTCGATTGTATAAACAATTTCATCCTCTTCATCAACAGCCATGCTTATGCCGTCAACTATCATAGCTGGAGTATTTCCGGCAGTATCAAAATCAGTCGGATTTACAGCTGAATCAGGGTCCGCAATGTATTTTATAATTGCAGCCGGTGTTGTTCCGTCAAAATCAGCAACAATATATGTATCCGCAGGACCATTTTCCTTTACATTATATTTTGACGCTACAACGTTTCCAACCTTATACGCGCTCTCACTCGTAAACTTATCCATTTCATTTGGCACACCAAATTCAACCGCGTCATCTGTAATAGTATATCCTGATACCAGACCGCCTGAAAGTGTGCTTCCCGCTTTATTTGTCATATCCACAATAAGCGCGTCTGACGCTTTCAGCTTCAGAGCTGTTTCAGCATCTACATACGGGTCTTTAATATTCATTCCATTCTTTACATAATCTGAATCCGGACTATAATATTTTTCCGCTTCATTGATAATATTTACAGCTCCGTACAGCTTTGAAATCTTATTACTTGAATTAGCCTTATACTTAACCAAACGGATTGAATGTGACTTTTCCCATGAATAACGTCTCTCTCCGTCCGCTGTTGTACCGTCTGTATGTCTTGTTCCTATCCACATATGCGGGAAAGCGTCATTATCAAGAATATCTTCTATTTCAGCTTCCATCTGAGAAGCCGACTTCTCAACTGTACCAATTTCAGTCTGGTTAGGAGCCCAGTATGACACCTTGCTCGCGAACTTATATTCGCCCACACTGCCGTCCTGAGTCATAATTTTAACTATTTTATCACTGCTGCTCTCATCCTTATAGATGTCCATAATCCAGCCGTATTTCTCTCCTGATTCAAGACGTCCCTTGCCGCCGCCTTCAATATAGGCAATTCTGCCGAACATATCAAGATAGAATACACACTGTGTACCTGTCTTAAGGTCAGCCACAGCTACATTTGCAACCTCATACTTTGTACCGCCTATTGTAGCATAGCTCGCGTCCATTTTTGTAGATATACCTGACGCGCTTCCGGTAACACTCTCGCCTGTTACAACAATATCTACAACTGAGTTGTCGTAGCTTCTCTTAACTGTCGCGACATCATTCTTTTTAAGATTTCTTACCTTGACATCATTACCGTTCCTCTTAACTGTAACAGTTCTGTCAATCTCATCATCAAGAACAATAGTCACGCCCTCTGTTTCGCCAAGAGCGCCGCCCTGCTTCTGCTCCTTACCGATAAGCTTTTCTTCAGTTGCGCTTGTAACTACCATTATCTCATATGAATTTACAAATACAACATCAAACACACCGTCTTTATCACTGTCGATAAGTCTTATATCGCCTTTTTCAGGGATAAGAAAGTCATTAATATCAGAAATCGATGCTTTTTCAGATTCTGAAAGGATTTTACCGTTATACACAACTGTAGCGCCTGTACAATTCTTTTTCTTACCTACCTTATCAACCTTAATATTTCCTGTGTTGTTTTCAAATCCAGTAATAGCTTCAATGTCGTCAGCATCAATATTTTCAACTGTTGTCTTTGAAGAATCATATGCTACAGCAAGCACTTCCGGCGCAAGGCCTGTACTTTCTCTGTAATAATATGTAACCTTCTGACCCAGATAATCCTCAAGACCTGTCAAGCTGCAGTCAAATATCTTATATTCACCGTCATTCTCCTGAATCTCAATCTGGTCATCCTGCATTTTATGTCCTGAGATATTTGTCTTTACTGTCGCTGACATAATACCCTTTGCCTGTTTTACATTAAACTTAGCTTTTGCGAGTGTCGTATCATTACCATCCTCGTCTACCTTAACTGAATAAACAGGTGCACCGTTCTTATAGCTCGTAATCTCTTTATAAGAGCCAAGAAGAGCGTTATACGCCATCTTAATAACAGTTCCGCGCTCTGAAGCCACATCATTTGAACCGGCAGCGTTATTAAGAAGATCAAGAGCTGACATAGACGCTACAGACATGTAGCCTGATGCCCAATGATTGCCCTTAACATCAATATTCTCAGCATCCTGTGAGTAGTTCATTGCATTTACAAGCATAACAACTACCTGCGCATATGTCACATCACCATCAGGATTATATGTGCCATCGCCCATTCCACTGACAATACCCTGCTCCATAGCAGTCTGTATATAGTCAGCAGCCCAGTGTGAATCAGCAACATCTGTAAAACTTCCCTGATATTTTGACAGTGAAGTAATCGCAAGCATTCTCAAAACAATTGAAGCCATCTCCGCTCTTGTCACCTTTGATTCAGGCTTAAAGCTTCCGTCCTCGTAACCTGAAATAATACCAAGAGATGTGCACAGAGAAAGCGCTTTCTGATAATATGTATCAGTATCATATGCTGTGCCTGTTGAATCAACAGGAGCCTGTGTGGCTTCCGGTGCTTTTGTCTCCTCCGGAGCCGCAGTTGCTTCAGGAGCCTGTGTTTGCTCTGGATTGTCAGTAGAATCCGGTGTATCAACTGTATCCGTAACAGTTGTATCTGTCTCGTCTTCAGGCTTATCCGCGTCCGCAAACGCAACCATTCCGACTGAGCTTACAAGCATTGATGAAGCCAAAAGCGCACAGATTAATTTTTTCATCTTGTTACCCATTAAAATTCCCTCCATAAAATTTTTAAATATAATATAAACCGGAGTTTGTCCGATTTTTATTAACATGATTATTGCCAGATTTCTCCAACAAATACTACAATTAATTATATAATATATTACCGCATTAAAACATCGAAAAAACAGTGACATTTGTGTAATATCAAGAGGATTTCTGCATTATCTTTTCTCTTTCCAGTCTTGCAAATTCTCTGTATTCAAGCGGAGACACGCCGGTGTATTTTTTGAACACCTGACTAAAATACTGAGAGTTTGAACCGTATCCAACCTTCTCAGCAACCTCATATATCCTGTCCTTCTTACCCTCAAGAATAAGCTCTTTTGCCATTTCCATTCGCTTTTCCATCACATAATGGGAAAAATTCTTTCCTGTTTCTTTTTTAAATAGCTTTCCAAGATAATCTACATTCGTATAAAGAATAGTTCCGGCCAGCCAGCGAAGCGAAAGATTTTCATTCTCAAGATTTTCATTTATAATACTTATAGTTTCACGAATAAGAGAGCTATATATATTTGCTGAATCAGGCTCATTCAGCTGCACAATCTCCGCTCCTGTTTTTTCTATAAAATCTTTTATTTCACCTAGATAATTCGCCTGCTGTATTGTAACAACACCGTCTATATATCTGCCAAACCTTTCAACCTCGCAGCTTCGTATAAGACACGCATATATTTCTATACAATATGCCTTTGCAATATTAGGCACTGGCAAAGTATTCTTAATTTCAGCAAAAAAAACGTCCAATATAGCGCCAAGTCTTTTTCTGTCACCACTGTTAACAGCATGCTCCACGGCACTGCAATCCAGACTGGGCCTCAGTCCGTTCTTGCCTATTTTTATATTATCTTCATATAAAGTCACATCACTGCCAGAGTAAAAATAATATCCTATGTACTTTTTTAGACGCGCATACGAGGACGGAGCCGCTGAAATATGTGATACGGCGCTATATACTGCCGCTATACTATAATTACCACTTTTACATACAGAATTACGAATTTTTTCTATACCGGCAATAATTTCACCTTTGTCAAGAATAGTTGTTATTATAAGCAAGCAATCATTGACCATTGTATTAAGAAGTATATTTTCACTGCCTATATACTGTTCTGCTATATCCTTTACAGATAAAAAATCCTTGACCTCCTTACCCCCTACAGGCTGTAAGATAATCATTCTGGTGTCAAGCAGTTCATCAATGTTAAATGTCTTACAATATATTCTAAACATCTCGTATGTATCATTCACGCCAAGGATATATTCCTTAAGAAACTGCTCTCTAATGATAGGGATTACTCTTGTCGACTGGGAAACAAGTATTTCTTCTATATTTCCGCAGTAGTTTTCACAGTCCGGACTATGTACATAATTTGATTTATACATAGCACATCTCTCTCCTTTATAGGCACTTTCATACACTACATCATATATTATATACGTTTTACTGCATAATTTCAAGTAAAAAAATTTGTTAAAGTTGACTAATTTTTTATATGCACGCTATACTATATATGATATAATATATGAAGTATGCTA
>CAJUFV010000102.1 GCA_910585795.1 uncultured Clostridia bacterium
TTAACTGCGGCACAGAAGGGGTCGATACCTCCTACACCTAGTATCCATCGTTTACGGTGTGGACTACCAGGGTATCTAATCCTGTTTGCTCCCCACACTTTCGCGCCTCAGCGTCAGTTGTCGTCCAGAAAGCCGCCTTCGCCACTGGTGTTCCTCCTAATATCTACGCATTTCACCGCTACACTAGGAATTCCGCTTTCCTCTCCGATACTCAAGGCTGTCAGTTTCAATCGCAGCCCCGGGGTTGAGCCCCGGTATTTCACGACTGACTTGACAGTCCGCCTACGCGCCCTTTACACCCAGTAAATCCGGACAACGCTTGTCACCTACGTATTACCGCGGCTGCTGGCACGTAGTTAGCCGTGACTTTCTCACAAGGTACCGTCACTGTCTTCTTCCCTTGCGACAACAGTTTACAATCCGAAGACCTTCTTCCTGCACGCGGCGTTGCTGCGTCAGGGTTCCCCCCATTGCGCAATATTCCCCACTGCTGCCTCCCGTAGGAGTCTGGGCCGTGTCTCAGTCCCAATGCGGCCGATCAACCTCTCAGTTCGGCTACAGATCGTCGCCTTGGTGAGCCTTTACCTCACCAACTAGCTAATCTGACGCGAGTCCATCCATAAGCGATAAATCTTTCAAATATCTGCCATGCGGTAAATATTCAATATGCGGTATTAGTCCACGTTTCCATGGATTATCCCCCTCTTATGGGCAGGTTACTCACGCGTTACTCGCCCGTCCGCCACTTTCCATTCCAAAACGCACCCCGAAGGGTTTGTTTTGGAATTTCTCGTTCGACTTGCATGTGTTAGGCACGCCGCCAGCGTTCGTCCTGAGCCAGGATCAAACTCTCGTTTAAATGGTTATATCTTGTCCTTTGACTTAATATACTACTTAACTTTTAGTTCTTTTAGCTCTTAACTAACTCTGACATTTTTTCTTTATCCGATTACTGTCATAAAAAACTCATTTTTTAGACTTGACACATTTATTTATCTTACGATAATTAAATGTGAACCTGCACTATTTATCTTTCAATGTTCATGCTCTGCGAATTCTTCATTCGCGACAGCTTATTTATATTAACACATCTTCTCTCTCTTGTCAATACTTTTTTTTATTTTTTTTCCCTTTTTTTTTATTTTTTTTACTTACACTATATATGGCACCTATTTAAACATTCATACGCTATATTTAGACAAAAAAAACAAATGCTCTATCCAACAGACTCAGGCTTTATATCGTTTGTAAAAACGGCTGATTATTTTTATGAAAATAGTCTGAAATATCTGAATTTCACATAAAAGAAGCAGAAAACATTTGATAATTTTCTGCTCCTTCTCAATACCATTATTTTACAAGCTCTAATATTTTGCAATCATACGGCTTCATATTATTTAAGTTGTTCCAAAGAAACGCTTTTATTGTCTGACATTTATCATAGTCTTTAATAATACCCTCAAGTCCCTCTATAACTTCAATTTTTTGTATTACTCCATTATTATAACCAGCAACTATCAAAATATTATTTTTATTACCTATTGCTTTTACACTACTTTCAGTAAGTTCTATAATTTCATTTTCAATTATTGCTCCCGATTCAGTATTAAAAGTGTAAACAGTACCTTTTTCAGCGTTTTTTATTGTATATTTATCATCGTTAAAGACAATTGCCTCGCCATTTAAAGAAGTAATATTACCTTTATCATATCCAATTGTAATATCACCATCAGAAGCAGGAATAATTTTAAATTCCTCGGCCTTATTATCCGACCATTTAATACTTATCTCCGCACCGTTTTTAGCTTTAATTCCACTTATCTCGCCCTTATCCCACGCATTTGGAAGTGCCGGCAAAATATAAATATCCCCAGTCTGAGACTGCATTAAAAGCTCCATAACCCCCGCTGCGCTTCCGAAATTGCCGTCAATCTGGAACGGCGCGTGTGTGTCAAATAGATTTGAGTATGTCTTTTTAGCAAGCTGATATCTAAACAGTTCAAGCGCTTTATCACCTTCTAAAGCTCTTGCCCACAACAGAAATTTATTTGAGCATGACCAGCCCGTCGAGTCATCCCCGCGCTTCTGAAGAACAATTTTTGCCCCATTTAAAAATTCAGGAGTTTCACGGTTTATAAGCGTTCCTGGATACATACCCACAAGATGTGAAATATGTCTGTGGACAGGGTCACCAAGCGCCTTGCCGTCTGCATCTGTATTATAGCCTGTTTCCACATCCCATTCTTTAACCTGCCCATCTGCGCCCAACTCAACAGGCGCTTCAAGATGATTTCTTATTTCTTTCCATGCGGATACCTTATCAGCGTCAACATTAAGTATCTCAGCTGCTTCTATAGTATAATCATACATTCCTGCAACAAGCTGTAAATCATATTTAATACCTTCACGCGTTGGTCCCTGTTCCGGCGAGCGTCCCTGCCAAGTGGTATAATAATATCCGTCAAGATATTTTTCGGTATCTGTTGTTGACTTTCTTTCATTTTTATAAAGATACTGCGTATAGAAGTTAGCGCACTTTCTCATTATCGGATAAAGCTCATTTGCAAGTAAATCTTTATCTCCCGTTGTCTTATATAAGTCCCACAAATTATACATAAGCCACGCCGTGTTCCCCGCCGATTGGATACTTGTTGAGCCCGTGAGATCTGTCGTACCCATAATTGCTTGCTTTGTATGCATAATGAATACATCATCCCTATCATCAGTGCTGTCATCAAAGCTCATTACACCATTGTCAAATTTATAGGACTTCGGTGTCACCTTATACATATTCTTCGCAGTTACATGCCCTGCCGGAATTTGCGTATTGAGCCAGCCTATCAGAGACTTTCCGCTGTCTAAAAGATTAGCTCCGCCCGCAAACCAATAATTCATTTCCATATTAATATTTATACAGTAGCATGAGCCCCAGATTTCAGCTGTTGACTGACACCATTTACCCTGAAGCGTTGAAGGCATTGTATTTGAACGAGACGAAGAAATCATCATATATCTTGCGTAATTATAGTGTAATTCCTCAAGATGCTTGTCGAGATTATCATATTTTGTTTTGTCATACGAAACCATCGTTATTCCATCAGCATTTTTATTTGTACTTACCACGCTGTCGTATGACTTTTGCAATTCATCTGTCGGCATCTGACAAACCTCTTCTGCGTCTGTCAACCTGAATTTCACCTTATCAAATTGTGATTTATAATCAGAGATATGCTCCGTTTTTAAATCATCATAACTCACAGCTGCCGCGCAGTTTATTCTTCTTCCAGCTTTTTCAATAGCGGCTTTGACTCCGTTTATACTCTTGTATGGGGTTTTAGTAATGTTTACCGTACTATCAGGATTTAGCTCAAACTGTTCTTCATCATAATCTGTTGCCGCCGCAATAAGAATTGTAACACCTGTACTTCCTGATACATTTACCGTGTTATATCCATCCGTAATAGTACCGTTGTCTGCCATAACCTTGATTTTAGTACAGTATTCGAGATCGGAAGTCTGATTCCATGACGCATTTCCGCCTGACGAATACGGTTCGCTGTCCTTTAATCTACCTGTAATAGTGATTTCACCATTATTGACCGTAACTTCACCTGGGTGCATAGAAACAGGCTCCACATCAAAATTCAAATCATCTCCTGTATAACGAACTGCAATAACCTCCTTCGGATAGCTTGCGAAATACTCACGATTAAATCGCTTACCGTCATATTCATACCGAACATGCGCTATACTTTCATCAAGATTAAGGTCCCTGTAATAATTCTTCACCTCTGCGTTTTTAGGCATATGGAAATTAACAAATATATTGCCGATACTCATAAAGCCGTTTATACCCTCGCTCATATTCTTATTTATGTTATCAGCGTCAACACTTGTCTGAACGCCGCGATAACCTGCCGCCCAAAATGTTTCCTCGTTAATTTGTATCTGGTCTTTATCGGGGAGTCCAAATATCATACCACCCATATATCCGTTGCCTACAGGTAATGCCTTTTGCTCCCAGTCAGCACCATCACGAGCGTATATACTGTTATTTCCGCTGCTGTTACCCTTTAAATACGCGCCTGTTTTATACCATAAAATATTATCTGTCTGAGCACCGACATAATTATTGTCATATGTATATTTTACATTTAATTCAGCAACATCAACAGTATCAGGATTTACGCCATACGGCGCTCCTTCCGGAAGCATAATACCTGTGCCCATACCAAGCCCTGATTTCGTGCCCGTTATCCAATCAGAAACAAGGGGTACATTTTTATATATCGTTTTAGCTGTTTTATATATTTCCTCCGATACTATTTCCTCCGCGCTGTTTAGTATATACGCTTTAATCTGGGCCGCATTTTTAAAATCAAGCGAAGCCTTAAGCCCTGCAACCCCCTCTGCCATATTATCAATAGCCGTCCTTTTCTCGGCAATCACTATTCCATTTTTATCTACAGCTTTAACTACTGCCGAATAACCTGTCTGAACGCTATCCGTATCTATCGCAATCCCGTCAATTCCCTCTGCCAAAGAAAGGTCTGCAGCACAATTTTTCAAGAATATGCCTTTTATTGCATACGGTGAAATAGCTTCGCCTTTTATTGTAACCGTAAATGTGTCTGAAATATCCGCACTTATTTGTGAGTCCTCTACTGCCAATACCGCTTTTACTGTGATATTACCCTCTCCTGAATTGTCAGGAACTGTTAATACACCGTTTTCTATTGAAGCACCATGATTATCGCCCTCAATACTCCATTCTGTTTTTCTTTCAGGAATAACTGCTCCGTTTGCAGTCGGTATTGCTCTTAACGAAAGTGACGCGCCTTTTTTCACCAATTCATCACCTGTAATCTTTACTCCGTCCGCGTCAGTTACGCTCATAAGCTTCAAGGAAAGTTCTTTTTGTATGTTTCCGTATTCTGCGCTTATCGTAACGATTCCCTCCCGCGCGGCCGGCATAATTGTCAGAATACCGCTGTTATCCATACTCACTCCTTCATAAGCACTGACAGAATACGTAATATCCGCATTTTCATCCACAGTTCCTCTTGACACAATATCTGTGCCGTCCATAAGTATTGTTATACTGCTATATACTTTAGCGGTATATTTCAAGGTTTGATTTTCAGATGTTATATATTTTTCTTTTGCTTCCGAAGTAAATTCCATGGTATCCGCATTGTCAAGAATTTCAATATGTGAAATTGCTGCGGCTCCCCATTTACCTAAAATCACATCAAGTTTCGTTATGTCTGAATTTAATTTTACAGTTGTTATATACCACTTATCGAAATCACAGTTCATTTTAAGGTCTATAATCTCACTTCCTATGATTATTTTATCATCCGCGCTGTTGTCCTGATTTCTATTTATGCTGCCATTATTTGTCGCATAAGGCTTTGCGTATGTTATTCTAACATACTTTCCGGCTGCTACCGTTTCAGGAAAAGTTATACACGCGCTCACACTGCTGTTTCCTCCTGAACCGAAAAACAAATAATAACCATTATCCGGAAGTCCTTTTCCATATGGATAATATCCCTTATTTTCACTTGCTTTATCGCGTATAACAACATTATTGTAATTACTGCTTGAGGTTGATACCTTAAAACCGCTGGCGCCAACTTCTGTTTCTTCAAGCGATTTTGTATCAAAAGCTTTTACCTCATTATATTCCGCGCCAAATATGTTTTCTGTCTCCGCACCCTCAGGTATAACAAAAGTCATAAAAAGCATAACCGCGCTCATCATAACAGATAGTGCTTTTTTCATAATTTAACCATCCCTTCGCTATAAAACTATTTATAATTCAATTATAAATAGCTCCAATCAAAAAGTATATGTATTTATTCTTTTAAATTTTGTACTTTTTCTCTTTCTTCGTTGATTTCAAAAACAATTTAAGCTATAATTATATTAAAAAGAGGTGATAAAATGCTCAATCATAATTTCAAGCATCTGACAGATTTATTTAATTATACAAATATTAAGGTATCACATATATTCCACAGAAGCGTTGACAGCGAATGGTGTTTTAACAACTATTGCCATAATTTTAATCGTGTTTATATTATTCTTGACGGAAGCGCCGTACTTTTTAACAGCACGGAAAACATAACAATGCTGCCAAATAATATATATGTTATACCTGCCAAATATACATACAGCTGCAGATGTGACGAATATATGGAAAAATTCTTTTTCCATTTTACCGCGTCTATTATCCCGCAAAATGATTTGCTTTCAAATATCGGAAGGATTGCGGCAATGCCAATAAGTAATGATGAATTATCATTACTGCGCGAAATACTTTACAACGAAAATATTCAATCGGCTCTTTTTCTGCAAAATTATATCCGCACGCTGATATTACAGATTATTGAACCAATCACGGATAAAATCGAAAGAGACATCACTGTCTACCGCAAATACGAAAAACTGTATAAATACATAGAGGATAATTTGTCTGCCGATATATCCGTTGCGGAGGTGTGCCGTCATATCGGTTTTTCTCAGACATATATCGGCCAGAAATTCAAAAATGATACAGGCAGCACAATAAAACAATATATTACCTCCTCAATAATAGAAAGAATGCAATATATGCTGCTTGTCACCACGCTTTCAATAAACGATATCACAAAAGAACTGCGTTTTGACAGTGAATCCTACTGCTCGAAGTTTTTTAAAAAGCATATGGGAATATCTCCCAGTGAATACAGACATATCCATAAGGGAATTATTTAAATAAACATCCAGAAATTATAACTACTCCCGTATTTAATTCAATTTTATACCAAGTCAATTACATAATAATTTTTGTGATTGAAGCTTTATCAGCTTGTCCTTATTATCATTATTACAAATCAAAACAAATACCGGCATAGCCTACACCATGCCGGTATTCACAAAATTACTGATTACTGTATTAACAATATCATCCTTTGGAACGACTGCCATTTACTGCATAAACATAGATACAATACCAATACAAATAGGTACAACCATAGCCACAGCTATCACAATACAAATAACTCTCAATGCTTTTTTGCTGAACATCCTAATCACCCCTATTTCAATTTTCCAAGAATCTGATAAATTATCGTTGCCGCCTGCGCGCGTGTAGCGGTATCTTTAGGACGAAAGCTGTCATCCTCCATACCTGCAACCAGTCCGTTTGAAAACGCATGACGCACACCGTCCAAAGCCCATAGTGATATACTGCTTAAATCAGTAAAATACATATCCTCAAGCGGTTTCAGAGCTTCGGCCGACTCGCCTTCAAGACTGTACTGGAAAACTGAATGCGCGATATAAGCCATTTCTTCACGTTTAATCGGCAGTTCAGCGTCCAGATAACCACTATAAACCGCTTTTGATTCATTTCCTTCTCCCACAATTCTGACAGAATACTCTCTTATCATCGCTTCCGGAATCAATCCCTTATCCAGCGCGCCCTGCACACATGGCGCAAACCATTCATCACCATTTACATCAAGACATTCACCCTTACGATACGAAGTCTCACCTATATTTGCAGCTCCAAGCGCCATCCTCAGAAACTCCGCGCGCGTTACCGTACCATCAGGATTAAATTCAGTATCACTTACACCACTTACAACGCCTTCGTTTGCAAGAATATTAATTATTTCCTCGCCCCAGTGTCCTTTTATATCAGTAAAACCTGCCGCGTCCGCTATAGGCACAGTCACAAACAATATTAAAATCACTGCTGCCGTTAATTTTTTTAATTTCATTTCACCCTGTCTCCTATTTATTATTTCTGCCAATCCGCAAGCTTATTTATAACAACAGCCGCCTGCGCGCGCGTAAGCGTATCCTTCGGCGCAAATGTACCATCACCCATACCGCTCAAAAGACCTGCTTTTACACACGCGTTTACACTCGTCTGGTAATAATCAGATATATTGTTATAATCTGTAAAATCAGGCGCCATAGTAACCGCTCCTACAGGTGACAAAGCTATCTCTGTCAATATAGCTGCCATTTCCTCGCGCGTAATCGCAGCATCTCCGTTAAATTTAGGTGATATAGCTGTGACAAAACTATCGTGTCCCACAGTTGCGTCTTTATATATAAATACCTCTGTTGTTACAGCCTCTTTATCCTCAGTTGCTTCAGCAAGTACCTTTGTAACTTTTTCAATTCCAGAACTTCTAACCATTTCTTTAGGCAACAATCCCTTATCCAGCGCGCTCTGCAAATAATAACAGTACCAGTCATCATTTTCCGCGTCAAGACACTCATCATCACGATACGCGTGACCGGTAATATCAGCCGCATCCATAGCCATCTTCAGAAATTCAGCGCGTGTCACATCTCCGTCAGGGCTGAACCTGCTGTCGCCGACACCGTCAATCAGCCTTTTATCAGCCAAATTTTTAATATATTCTTCACCCCAGTGACCGCTTATATCTGTAAATACTTCCTTACCTTTTACATACTGAGACAGCTTTTGAACATTCTTTTTAATATCCTCCGCAATAAGGGCAGCGACAGCCTTTGCGCCCTTCGCTTTTAAATGCGTATGGTCATCAGTACCCGCTGGATACGCCTTACTTTCAAGCGGCTCACATATAAAGTAACCGGAAAGTACTTCATTCTTATCCATGGCGTTCCACGCGTCAGTCATAATTCTGTTGACGTCAATAAACATACAGCCTGTTTCCTTTGCGATTTCACGCGTAGGGTCAGCATAGTCCTGACGCGACTCGGAAAATTTATTATTTTCCTCATCCCACCACGAAGCCGCGGTAGCTGTCATAAGCACAGGCGTACCGCCTCGCTTTGTGACCTCTCCCATATATTTTTCTGTAATAAGACTCTTATAGTCTTCAACGCTGATATAACGCTCCGGCTTATTCTCCGCTCCGTCGTTTATTCCAAACTGAATAAACACATAATCCCCCGGATGCATTTCAGTTAAAATTCTGTCTAATCTGCCATCATTGTTATAACTCTTTGAGCTTCTGCCGCCCATTGAGCGGTTTTCAATAATAACATCATCTGTAAAACAGTCCGCGAAAACCTGTCCCCAGCCGGTCTGAGGATAGACCTTTGTATAATCATATGTCTGCGCTGTAGAATCGCCCGCAATATACAGTGTAGGACGCTCCCTCTTTTGTGTTCTGCCCGCAAGCTGTTTAACTTCAATCTCTGTCACATTAGGATTTTCACCGATTACCTGTACAATAATTTTACCATCCCTTGGCACAACGGGCTGTTCATTATCCTGAAACTGACCCGCTTCAAGCTTATAAGCGCGGACACGCTCTCCGCCGTTTATGTAAATATTCGCTTTTGTCTCAGTTTTTCCTCCTGTTGTTACAGTAACGGTATAATCCCCGTCCGGCACCTCAATTTCTTTGACAACGCCGGTTTCCTTATCGGCTCTTGTCTCTGTCATATCAAAGGTTTCAAAATACAGGCTGTCCGTATCTGCGCTGACCGCAGGTATCACGCACGCAGAAAGCACAGCCGACACAGCTATCAGCGATAAAATCTTTTTTAACATAATAACCACCATGGCCTTTCCGCCCGCAAAAAGTAATTAATGGCATTAACACTTTGCCGCGGGCTGACAAGATTTTAAATAACCACTATAACTTCCGCGCATTCGCTTTTTACTCCAAGAACAA
>CAJUFV010000103.1 GCA_910585795.1 uncultured Clostridia bacterium
AATAGACAATTATATAATGAAAAAATTAAAATATTTATTTTTGACTCTATGGAATCTATGACTCCTCTTGCAGATGTTTACAATGAAGGTGATGACAAAGTAAATATTGCGGCTGTAAATTAAACTATTATATACAAAAAATACATCGCTTAAAAAGCGATGTATTTTTATTTAACCTATACGCGAACAAGAAGTCCATTAATTAAATCGTCCTTTGCCAGCTCCTTCATTTTATAATGCAGCTTTTTACCTGTCGCATTTACAGGCACATCAGCTACAAACCTATAATATCGCGGACGCTTGTAATTCGCAATCATCTGACTGTTCTTGCAGAATCCTTCAAGCTCTCCCGCAGTGAGAGAATCATCCGCCTTCACAATATACGCCGTAACAATTTCTCCTCTTACCTTGTCAGGAACAGCAGTCACAATACTGTCGGCTACCTTTGGATGAGTATTCAAAACCTCCTCTACCTGTGCGGGATATATATTTTCACCGCCTGAAATTATCATATCGTCCTTTCTGCCGGCAATGCTTATGAAATAATTCTTATCCCATGTTCCAAGGTCTCCTGTATATAAATATCCATTATGAAATTTACGCTCTGTTTCAGCGCCATTATTATAATAAAAATATGATGACTTTGCATAGGATTTGATAATAATTTCTCCTACTTCTTTTCCATCTCTCGCCGCAAGCTCTTCGGGCTCCGCGCGTCTATCATCAAACACTTTAACAACACGCACGTCATCGTCCGTGCACGCGCTTCCCGCTGTACCAGCCATAGCCGGCAAGTCGGAGGGACGCAGGAATGTATTCCAAAAGCTCTCTGTTGTTCCATAACCATTAAAAATTTTTGGAGTCAGTACCTTTTGATAACGTATGCACGCCGCACGTTCAAGCGGACTTCCCATAGTTACTATACCACGCAGCGCGCTCAGGTCAAAGCCGCCCTTTTCCTGAGCCTCGGTTAATCTCTCAAGAACATTCGGCACACCAATTATAAATGACAGCTTATATTTTTCAATATATTTCAATGTCTCCACAGGGTCAAACTTTCTCATTATTGTAACTGAACCGCCGGCATACAGCGTCGGTGTTATGCCTCCAGAATGCAGACCGCCGCGGTGAAACCACGGTGTCGTGTTCATAGACTTATCATCAGATGAAAACGGAAAATGTATCATAACATCATGAGCGCTCAGTACCTCATTTATACTTGTAAGACATACACCTTTTGCCTGTCCTGTCGTACCTGAAGTATACAAACGTGTTGTTTCATCATAAATTGACAGCTTCCAGGGTATAACAGGATTATCCTGTGACTGATTCTTTACAAAATCCTCATACATTACAGACCCATCAAGAGATTTTTCATCGTTTTCTCCATTAGCTATCATAATTATAATCTTAGGTCTGTACTTACACATCATCAGCGCCTGCGTTACCGCTTCCTTATTAATCGTCTCATATATAAATACCGCGGGTTTACTGTCATCAACAGTCTGCGCAAGTTCTCCGGCCGATAAACGGAAATTAATAGGACAGCTGACCGCGCCTGTTTTATGACAGGCAATATATGCAAAAACAAACTCCGGACAATTAAGAAGCTGGAACATTACAACATCGCCCTTTTTAACACCTGAATCAAGAATAGCATTTGAAAAACGATTAGCCTCCTCATTCAGAGTTTTATATGACCATCTGTCCTTTGTCAAAGGATTAAACAGCGCTTCACGATTTCCGAAACGGCTGACATTACGCATAAATCCATTCAGCCATGTATACTCAGTTTCAAAGGCATTTTTAAAAGCGGCAACGCTTTTTTGCTTTGTATTGGCAGTAAATTTTGCTTTTGCGCTATGCAAGGCAGCTTCCAGCGTATCAAACAAAGCATCAATATCCTCCGGAACGTATTCGTAATTTGAACGGTTCGAACAATTTTCCAGTAAACGCAAATCATCTAGAATTTTTTCTTTTCGAGAAACTGCGATTCTATCAAAACGTTGTTTTTTTGTTTCCTTCTGCATAATAATCACCTCATACAACATTATATTTCCGTATAATAATATTATATCAGCACCAATATAGTGTGTCAAGGATTCCATTGGCAATATTCACAAAATATTGCCGCGCCTGTTCCGATAACCGCAAATACTTACAATATTTATTATATATTGTTATCACTCCGCGCTGACTATAGTCAGCCGATAATCTCTGTCACGTATAATAGAATAACGGCTGCTTGTTGACTGTATTGTTGCATAATATGTACCCACTTCCACAGGCGCCTCCAGACGGGATGCTCCGTATACTACTTTTAATGCAAGCTCCGGTACTTCAACGCATCTTAAATCCAGTGTATGCGGTTTACCGTCATATGTAAATGTACTATTACCTATAAGCTCTATATGAACCTTACGCGGCATAATATTTATCATTATTTCTGTTTCAATACTTTTACCATCGCTATCTTTACATATAAAAGTTGCGGCACCATATAGACCTGTAGAAACCGGAGTAAACGATACTACTCCATCCTTTGATACAGAGAGTCCTGCCGGACCAAAACCGACATATTCCCACGTATATGGCTTTTTGCCGCCTATCGCCTCAAGACGCGCGGTATACGGCACCCCATATTCCGCCGCCGGCAGCATTGTTGTTTTAACCTCAAAGTTAACCGATATTTGCCGTATTTTATTTCCATATTCCGATAAAGCCGTTGTTGTATCACATTCTATGCCACTGTCCGCTATAGCCAAACGTATTTGTTCCTTAATAATTTTACACCAGCTTATCAAGCTGACCGCATATTTCTTTGTATCCTGTATTCTGACAGGATATTCATATATTTCTGTATGCGCGTCCGAATATATACCTCTTATCGCATCAGCGTATTGATTATACCCATTTTTTTCCGTTAACATTCCACCCGCTTCAATTACAGCATTTTCTATATCCGCAAATGAAGATATCATCTGATACCATTTCTCAATAACTGTCAAATTTTCAACCTCCGTTCACTTCATCTAATTCAGATGCCAAAATTCCCAAAGTAGTCTCCATATCATCAATTGCTGTCTCTAATTCTGACAGCTTCGCTGTCACAGCTTTATTTTGAACCGGATTAACAGATAACGCGGACAATGACGTATCAACGCTTATAACCGGTATATTATTTAATATCTCAATTTTTTTTGCGTTTTCATTTACAGCCTCAATAACAGAATATTTAGTATTTGTCACAAGATTATCCACTGTGCCTATTTTACCTGTCACTCTAATGGACATATTGGGATTATCTTGAACGGTATGTTCACTGCTCCATTGACCTATACCTACTCTTCCATATCTTTGCTCGATAATACAGACAGTATGATACCATGTATCCTCCTCCATATAGTCATGAAAATTCAAATCATGTGTCCACGAAAACGATACGGTATTGTTTATATAATTCCATTTAAAATATATAGCATAATGAAGAATATACATACCGTTATCACCCGGTTCAGCACCTTTGGGATATGAATCTTCCACAATAACATTTTCTGTTTCCAGTCCTGCGGAATTACTATTAATAAAAAATTGATTTTTCGGATAAGTATTAAGACTGAAAAACGGTGTGCCCGACTCGCTGACATCCACATTAATATTACAAGAATCCCCTTCTCCCTTAACATCACAGGATAACAGCATTTCACCTAAAATCTGTTTTATCTGCTCGTCACGGTTTTGTATAACTATATTGGATATTTGACTTTGCAAATCCAAATCAGCGCTTTTTCTTTCATTGATTTCATTAGCCATATCAGACTGTAAAGCTGCGTATTCTATTCCGCGTTCACTTATTTCACCATCAATTTTTTCATTTAATGCATTATCCATATTAAGTCTTGTCTCAGCCTCAGAGGCAATATCAGCGGCAAGCGATGCATCTGCGGCTTTTCTGTCATGTACCTCTTTATTAACAAACTGCTGAATACTAAGAAGATTATCTTTTATTATTTTCCACCAGTCCTTAAGACGTGTCAAACCGTTAAAATTAAAATTTAAATTCATGTTTTTCCTTTCCTATTCCTAGCTTTCTATAAAAATTTATCCTTCGCAAATAGCTTCATACTATCCTCCTGTTATCCCTGTTATGGGATATATTTTATAAAAATATACTGTTTTGTCCCTATTATGGGATAAAACAATAATATCATATTCTTTTCATTTTGTCAACCCATTTTTGGGACAAAATATATTTTACGAAGGATTGCTTGCAATTGTGGGACACGTATGTTATTATATATATTGAGGTGATTCGCATGAGTGAGCGTTCGGACAGGATTCTAAAAGCTATAAAAAAAACAGGGTTATCATATAATGAGCTTGCAAAACAGACAGGTATTCCCAAATCAGCTCTGCAAAGATATGCTACCGGAGAAACAGAAAAAATTCCTGTAGACAGAATTGAAGCTATTGCGAGAGCTGCGGGCGTGTCTTATAAATATATTACCGGCTGGCGGGAAAATGAAAACACACCTTCAAATATAATACCTATAGATGATATACAGTTTGTAAAAATTCCCGTTATAGGACAGGTTGCCGCAGGAACACAATGTCTTGCGGATATGGAAATAACAGATTATAATTATGTGCCTTCCGATGACATTGTCAGCGGTGAAACATATGTGTTCCTCAGAGTAACAGGTGACAGCATGTATCCTGATATAAAAGAAAACGACCTTGTTCTTGTCAAATGTCAAAATGCCGCAGATAATGGTTCAATTGCCGTAGTCATTATTGATAACGAGGACGGTATTGTTAAACGTGTTATATACGGAAAAAACTTTATTGAGCTTCAATCCATAAATCCGATGTATCCTCCAAGACGATTTGAAAACGACGAAATGACACGAATTCATATTTTCGGTATTGTAAAACAAATAAAACGCATATTATAAAAACAGCTCCATCAAACACTCTTAAAATAAATTATTTTTAAAACGGATTTTAAAATATGACTATGAATATCTTATTTTTAAATTTAAAAATATTGCTATGAAAACAACGAAATTACAAAATTTTTTCAATGATAAAACAAAATTATATATTGAACATAAGGGAACGGAATATCAGTTTTTTCCTCCAGAAAGACAATTTATGATTATTGCGTATATCGCGTATGGTCAGGGAGCTGTTACAATAGGTGACAGCCGTTTTTCTGCTGTTCAAAAAGATATTTTTATCATCAATTCCGGAATAAAAACTGAATTTATAATGTCAAAGAATGTTTCAAACCCTATTTTTGAAATTTATTTTATTTGCTTTGAAAAAGATTATTTAAATAACGAATGGGAAAATTACGCAAAAGATTTTTCAGAATTAGAGCTTTTTCTTAAAAATGACGGCCAAAGTCATATAAAAGTATATGACAATGAAAAATGTGAAATAAGAAACTGCATTGTTAAAATGATTAACGAATATTATGAGAATACCCCCGGAAGAAACAGCGCGCTTTTAGGATATATGACTCTTCTTATTCCTTTAATTTTAAGGCGAAACAATATAACAGAAAATCATATTTTCAGTCATAATATGCTTGTAGACCAAATAATACGTCAGATACAAAGCACAATATATTCCAACCCAAAGCCTTCGGAAATAGCCGCGCGTCGTTTTGTCACGCGCGAACATCTCGGACGTGTATTCAAACAGGAAACAGGTATGACTTTAACTCAGTATACAAACAGATTTCGGATAGAAATAATTAAAGATATTCTTCGCAATACAGACAGGCCAATAGAAGATATACCTATTCTTTTTAATACAAAGCTCAAATACTTACAACAAACTTTTAAACAATATACAGGCATGACCATGCGTCAGTATCGCACAAAAGAGCATTACAGATAAATCATCTGCAATGCTCCTTCATTTCTTTTTTAGAATATTTGTTTGCTATGTTATCAGTAACAATAAGTCTTATTTCATTTTGTCCAGCATTCAACAACCTACCTACATGAAACTCATATCCCCAAAAGCTTACACCGCAACATTTATCATTTACAAAGCACTCTGCCATTTCCTCACACGATACTTTAAAATACTCATTTTTGCTGTCGGTGCTTTTTTCATATACAGCAGTATATACTTTTTTAAGCCCCCTCTCCTCTGTCAACACAAAATCAGGCTTTATTTCTGTTTTTTCAGGTATAGGCTCATATTGTCCGTTTTTTGTATCAAATAGTATTAACACACTTTCACGACGTTTAAGAGATAAAAGAATTCGCGTGTATTTACCGTTAAATGTATATGGTATTCCGTAGTACTTGCAGTCCCATAAATCTATTAAAACAGGCGTTCCGCATACAAGCATATCCAAATCAGTTCTAATATAATTTTCACCCTCATTTACCGCAAAATACATATGTACACCGTTTTTTATAATATGACTTATACGTAAATTTTTCATTTGTTTATCAGTATGAAAATCACGTTCCCGTACTTCATCCAAGCTGTTGATTATTTGTACGCTTAAGTCCGTATCCCCCACAACATAACTGTATTCATAGCCTGAAATACACAGCTTACTGTCTTTAATAACAGCCTTACTTAACAAGCTGTACGGCAGATAATTAAACTCAATCTGATTTTCATAAAAATCCTTCACAAATTCAGGCTTCATATCACCGCTTTTACAAAGGACCGCGACATTAGCGCAATTTTGAGAATCAGTCATAATATATGAAACACGCTTTATATAATCTGAAAATAATTTATAATAACTCCACCAAATGTTATTCGGCCCGACATCAGGAGGACGTTCATACTTTCGTTTACCCTCGATGCTGTAATAAAACGCATGAGGAATAAACAAATTTACACCACGCACGCTGAGCCAGTCAATATACCACTTCATATCGTCGGCCGTAAAATACCATGGTATGCCTTTCCTTGAGCATGCTCCAAAACATTCATTGGAATTTCTGCGTTTCCTCATATGCCGCGCCGCGTCCGATGAACACTTTGCCTGAACAGAATGTACACCGTCAACACTTCCTTTTTCCGGCGATACCCAACGAAACACTAAATCCTGTCCCGGTATATGAAAATACTGCTCTTCGTCAATATCATCACTATCCTTTGGATTCCCCATAAGCGATATATTATGTGAAGAACACCAATTTGACAATTTTTTATAATATG
>CAJUFV010000104.1 GCA_910585795.1 uncultured Clostridia bacterium
ACAAAAGACGCTATAACAATTTCTATTTGTTTTAAGCGTCTTTTTTAGGTGTTTTTGATAAAAATAAACCCCAAATAAACCCCAAAGTGATAAAATTAGAGTGAAAATAAAGCGCAAACAAAAACAAAAATACCGCCTAAACATAGTGTTTAAGCGGTTTTTTGTTGGAGCTGGTAATGGGACTTGAACCCGCGGCCTGCTCATTACGAATGAGCTGCTCTACCAACTGAGCTATACCAGCAAAATATTGATTTTGAAATATAAGAGAGAGCCTTTTTGCTCTCTCTTTTATTTACTTAATTAAACAGGCTTTTAGCAACCGCGCTTACAGCCTTTCCGTCTGCTCTGCCTTTGACTTTTGGCATAACAGCTTCCATGACCTTTCCCATGTCTTTCATGGATGTTGCTCCAACTGCCTTGACAGCTTCTTCAACTATAGGCCTTAAATCTTCCTCGCTAAGCTGCTCCGGAAGATATTCCATCAAAACTTCCATTTCTTGTTTTAACTGAGAGATTAAATCTTCTCTGCCACTCTTTTCATATTCCGGAAGGGAGTCCTTACGTTGTTTTAATTGCTTTGCAATTAATTCTAAAATATCCTCATCCTCAAGAGTTACTTTTTTATCCTTTTCAACCTGTAAAACGGCTGTTCGTATCAGCTGTACAGTGTTTTTACGGATAACATCTTTGTTTTTCATTGACGACTTTAAATCTTCAGCTAATTTTTCCTTTAAAGACATCAACGTCATCTCCTTACCTGCTGTTTTAGCAATTAGAACTTTCTCTTTCTTGCTGCTTCAGACTTTTTTTTGCGTTTAACGCTTGGCTTTTCGTAATGTTCACGCTTTCTGATTTCAGACATGACACCCGACTTAGCGCATTGACGTTTAAATCTGCGAAGTGCACTATCTAATGATTCATTATCTTTTACTCTTACTTCAGACATGTTGTTTCCCTCCCTCCGGCAAGTCAATTCTAAAAAAACGGACTTGATGGACTTAGCTGCACAAATTCTTTATGCAACAATATCTATTATACCTTATTTTACATAGATATGTCAAGATATTTTGTCAATTTTTATTAAAGTTTATTAAAATTGCCTGTACACTGTTTATACTATTTTGTTACGCGGGAATATATTTTTAAAATATCAAAAAAACCCACATTCAGGATACTGACAAATTCTTGCAAGAACAGTTGAATCAACTAATTGCTTCTTTATTATCTGAATATTTTTTGTAAATATTAGCTTTCAAAGCCGTTTGGATGTGTAGACTGCCATCTCCAGCTGTCCTCGCACATCTCATCAATGCCGCGTGTTGCTTCCCAGCCGAGTTCGGCTTTTGCTTTTGCGGGGTCAGCATAGCATTCCGCAATATCCCCCGGACGTCTGGGGTCAATCTGATAAGGCAGTTCTTTTCCGCAAGCCTTTGAGAATGCCTTTACAATGTCAAGAACACTATAACCGTTGCCAGTGCCGAGATTATAAATATGAACGCCTTCTTTGTCTGAGCAATTTTCAATAGCTTTTACATGACCGACTGCAAGGTCAACGACATGTATATAGTCGCGTACTCCCGTACCGTCAGGCGTTGGATAGTCATTACCGAATACATGCACTTTTTCAAGCTTGCCGACAGCAACCTGTGCAACATATGGAAGAAGATTATTAGGTATACCCTTCGGGTCTTCACCCATAATACCGCTTTTATGAGCGCCGATAGGATTGAAATAACGGAGAAGCGTTACCGATAGCTTCGGATTGGCTTTTTGAGCGTCTGTCATAATACGCTCAATAAAAAGCTTGGTTGTGCCGTATGGGTTTGTAGTAAGAATTTTATCGCCTTTATTATCATTTTCTATAATAGGAACTCTTTCGGGGTCGCCGTAAACCGTGGCTGATGATGAGAATACGATATTATTACAGCCGTATTTTTCCATAGCCTGCATAAGATGAAGCGTTCCCGTTATGTTATTATCGTAATATGTCAGAGGTATTTTTGTTGATTCTCCGACTGCTTTGAGGCCGGCGAAGTGTATGACTGCGTCAATTTTATTTTCAGCAAATACTTTTTCCGTCGATTCATAGTCGAGAAGGTCAGCTTTATAGAAAGGAAAATCTTTTCCCGTAAGTTCTTTTACAGCGTCAAGACATTTTTCGCTTGCGTTATAAAGATTATCAAGAACAACAATGTCGTGACCGGCGTTGAGCAGTTCAACGCATGTGTGACTGCCGATATAGCCGGCTCCGCCTGTTACTAATATTTTCATATAGAATTCCTCCTAGATTTATTATTGTATATATTATATAACAATAAATTCCTTTTTTCAATAGTTAAAGAAAAAGTCTTGCCCTATATTTTTTACGCGGCGGTATTGAAATAAAACGGCTTTTGTGCTACAATAAATATGAAGGGCAGTATTTCTATGAAAACTACACCTGACTATTTGATATTTGTATAACAGCAGCGCGCATATTGGTTTGACAATATGTTTTTTGAGTACGCTGTGTCAGGCAGGTTTTGATACTGATTTATTTGTTCTTAATTTTTGGATATGTCTTTAATTTTATCGGATAAGTAAATATAAATTGTGTGCAGTGTATTTTATATATGATTTACTGCGCGGCAGCGCGTATTGTCAGATGATTTTATTTGTTATGTAAAATTTTCGTGAAAGGACAGATTATTAGATATGAAAATAACAACGTCAGTATTTAAACAGAAAAAGCTGAGCGGAGAAAAAATAACAATGCTTACGGCTTATGATTATTCAACGGCAAAGCTGGAGGATGAAGCCGGAGTGGACTCAATTCTTGTCGGGGATTCTCTTGGAATGGTTATGCTGGGATATGAAAATACTCTTTCTGTTACAATGGAAGATATGCTTCACCATGCAAGAGCGGTTTCGCGCGGCGCGGAAAATGCGATGATTGTGGTTGATATGCCGTTTATGTCGTATCAGACGTCTGTATATGACGCGGTGGTAAACGCAGGACGGCTTGTTAAAGAGGGAAATGCTGACGCAGTTAAGCTGGAGGGCGGCGTGAAATTTACTGAGCATATAAGGGCGATTGTTGACGCGTCAATACCTGTTATGGGTCATATTGGAATGACTCCGCAGTCGGTGAATGCCTTTGGCGGTTTTAAGGTTCAGGGTAAATCAATTGAGGACGCTAAATGTGTTATTGCTGACGCGAAAGCAGTTGAAAAGGCAGGAGCGTTCGCTCTTGTTATGGAATGTGTTCCGGCAGAGCTGGCAGACTATATTACAGATATTTTGGACATTCCGGTTATAGGTATAGGCGCGGGGAACGGCTGTGACGGTCAGGTATTGGTATATCAGGATATGCTTGGCGTGTATTCGGATTTTACTCCGAAATTTGTCAAGAGATTTGGTGATATTGGCGGAGAAATGAAAAATTGCTTTGCGAAATACTGTAAGGAAGTAAGGTCGGGAGCTTTTCCAGCGAAAGAACATACCTTTAAGATAGATTCGGAAACAATGAAGGCTGTGACGGAGGAATATTAAATGCGGATTATAAAGAAAATAGATGAACTGAGAATGATAATAAAGGACTGGAAAAGAAACGGATATACTGTAGGTCTTGTTCCCACAATGGGTTATCTTCATGAGGGGCATAAGAGTCTTATTGAGCGCGCTGTAAAGGAAAATGACAGAGTTGTTGTAAGTGATTTTGTAAATCCGACGCAGTTTGCGCCTAATGAGGATTTTGAAAGCTATCCCCGTGATATTAACGCGGACGCGGCGCTGTGTGAAAGCGCTGGCGCGAGTCTTGTTTTTAATCCTGACGCGGATGAAATGTATGACTCGGCTCTTACGTTTGTTGATATGAATAAAATTACTAAGGTCTTGTGCGGAAAAACACGTCCTATACATTTTTCCGGTGTATGTACAGTTGTTAGCAAGCTGTTTAATATAGTGACTCCGGACAGAGCGTATTTTGGCCAGAAGGACGCGCAGCAGCTATGTGTTATAAAAAAGATGGTAAAAGACCTGAATTTTGATATAGAAATTGTCGGCTGTCCAATAATACGGGAAAGTGACGGGCTGGCAAAAAGCAGCCGTAATACTTATCTTAATCCGCAGGAGCGGCAGGCGGCGCTGTGTCTGTCACGTTCTCTGGAAATAGGAAAAAAAATAATTACATCCGGTGAAAGAAATGTAAAGACCGTTACTGATGCGATTAGAGCAGAAATAGACAGGGAACCTCTTGCTGAAATAGACTATATTGAAATGGTTGACTGGAATACTCTGGAACCTATTGAGGCTGTCCGCAAACCGATTTTGTGCGCTATGGCAGTTTATATAGGAAAGACTCGTCTTATAGATAATTTTATTATGGAGTGAGGAAACTGTTATGGAAATTACAATGCTGAAGGGGAAAATTCATCGTGCTGAAGTCACACAGGCGGAGCTTGATTATGTTGGAAGCATAACTGTTGACAGCGTTCTTTTAAAAGCGGCAGGAATACTGGAATATGAAAAGGTACAGGTAGTTGATATAAATAATGGCGAGCGTTTTGAAACCTATACAATTGCGGGAGAGGAAAATTCAGGTGTAATATGCCTTAACGGCGCTGCTGCCAGATGCGTGCAAAAGGGCGACAAGGTTATAATTATGGCGTATTGCTCCCTCACGCCTGAAGAGGCGGCGGCGCATAATCCGATGGTGGTGTTTGTGGACGCGGAGAATAAAATAAGTGAAACAGCTCGCTATGAAAAGCATGGTGAAATAAAAAAATGCTGAGAAACAAGCGCCGGTGAATATGAAAAATATTGCCAAAAACCTTGAAAAAATATAGAGAATATGATATGATAAAATTAGTTATGAACAAATTTAAAAGGAGTTTTAATTATGTCAGGACATTCAAAATGGAGTACAATTAAGCGTAAAAAAGGCGCGAATGACGCTCAGAGAGCAAAAATATTTACAAAGATTGCCCGTGAAATAATTGTTGCGGTTAAGGCCGGAGGCCCTGACCCTGATAATAATTCGAGCCTTAAGGACGCTATAGCAAAGGCGCGTTCAAACAATATGCCGAATGATAATATAAACAGAACAATTAAGAAGGCGGCCGGTGATACGGATAGTGACAATTATGAAAGTATCACATATGAGGGCTATGGTCCGGCGGGCGTCGCTGTAATTGTGAATACGCTTACAGATAACAGAAACAGAACCGCTGCTGATGTGCGTCATGCGTTTGATAAGAATGGCGGAAATATGGGACAGACCGGATGTGTAAGCTTTATGTTTGACAGAAAGGGAATAATTGTTATTGAAAATGACGGTCTGGATGAGGATGAGATTACTATGGACGCGCTTGAAGCAGGCGCGGACGATCTTGAAATTGATGAGGAAGCAGTCGAAATTACGACAGAGCCGGATAATATGGGGCAGGTTCGTGATGTGCTTTCTGAAAAATATACAATATCCTCGGCTGAGGTGAGCATGGTGCCTCAGACTATGACTCAGCTTACGGAGGACGGACAAATTACAGCGATGACAAAGCTGCTTGACATGCTTGAGGATAATGATGATGTGCAGGATGTATATCACAACTGGGATATGCCTGATGAGGATTAAAGCTGATTTTATACACATAAGACAGCAGAGGTTATTATGAGAAAGACTATTTTAAAAATATTAAACAATACATGGGGATTGCTTATTTTCGCTCTTTTGGGCGGTATGGCGTATTATTCGGCGATACTGAAATTTATTCTGGCCAATACGGAGGTTGGAGGAGGACTGCTTGCTTTTTTCCTTTTTCCTCTTATAGTATGCGGTGCGGCGCTTATACTGGTGAAAATAATCAGGCAATGCCTGGAAGATGAACGCGGAGGGACGGCTGTGACAATTTTTCTGCTTCATGCGCTGTTTGTTCTTATTGGTATTGTATTTGTGATTTCAATATTTAAGTAATGAAAAATAACCGGCAGTATTACTGCCGGTTATTTATGTATGGACCGATAAAAAGTCTGTCTGTTTATACAAAGACAGACTTTTTAATACTATTGACAAATGACGGATATTACTGTCTTAACAGTATGCGTCAAATGCGTTTTTTCATACTAATTACAGATTTTCTCTAAAATAATTTTCTAAAGCTGACGCGGCTTCTGATTCATCATTGCCTTCAACTTTTATTGTGATAAAATCACCTTTTTGCACGCCAAGACATGTCACTGTAAATAATCTCTTCAGGTTTTCAATTCTTTTATTATATTCAATACTAATATTTGAGTTATAGCTCTGTGCCTCCTGTACGAGCTTTCCGGCACCCCTTGCGTGAATTCCCTGTTCACCTGTAATTGTGTAAGAAAATTGTTTCATGGCTAAAACCTCCATTCTAATCGGAAAATTCATCCTTAAAATTATTGACCGATTAACCGTTATTATACCATTGAGACGTGATTTGTCAATAAAATCTTAAATAATACCATTTTTTGGACAAAATTCAACCATATGTTTACATAATTTTTATGGAATTTTGTATAGAAATTTTCCATTTTCTACCTTGACAATTCAGTTCATAATATGAGCTAACTAGCTTAAAGGTGAATATACCTCGCGGATATTGTTGATATATTCAACATATTTTTCTGCTTCAGAAGGGGGTGAGACAAATCTTGCTCCTTTTCCTAAAGCGGTAAGCCATCCGTAAAATTGAGTGCTTATATTAACTTTAACCTTAATATTAAAAGTATTCGCTTTTTTTTTAATAATATGTACCTCTTTTCCAAAACGGTCTATAACAACGCCGATAAGTCCGTTATCGAAGCACAATTCTATCTCTGTTTCGCTTCCGGCGAACATACCAAAGGTTTTTCGTGAAAATGCCGCGATGTCAAAGCTATTGTATTGTTCCGCTCCATCTCGCTTGTCACCGATAATATCAATGGAAAGCATTTTATCTACGCGATAATGCCGCATTTCCTTGCTTGCGCTGTCATATGCAATAAGATAATAATTTTCATCCTCCCACATAAGTATCCACGGACTGGCGATATAATAGCTTCCGTTCTTTTTCGGCTCCAGCTTTTTATCGGTTGTCCATTCACAGTATTTATATCGGATTTTTGAATTAGACGATATTGCCGAGTGAATTTTATCTACATTATAATATATACTTTCATTCATCGTCTTTATTCTGTCCGCAACCACAACCTGATTTTGTACAGTCCTCGCTTCATAACGTCCCGCAAGTCCTTCAATTTTTTTTATTAATTCCCGCGACTTTTTTTCTGTAATAAATTTTGACGCCTGAACAGCGTCAACAAGCAGCTTTATTTCGGGCAGTTCAAAATCTCTTGACGCGATATAATATCCGCTTGGCTCACTTCTGCGGTTTAAAATATCCAGACCGAATATCTTTAGCTTTTCAATATCATCATATACGCTTTTTCTCTCGGCGTCTATTCCTTTTTCCTCAAGCGCTGCGATAATATCAGACATTGACATTACATGCTCTTCATCTGTATTTTCCATAAGTAACCGCATTAAATATAATATTTTTAATTTTTGATTAGTCGATTTTGCCATGTAAAGCCTCCGCATAAATATAATAATTTCTTAATATTATACATCAAATATATGTA
>CAJUFV010000105.1 GCA_910585795.1 uncultured Clostridia bacterium
CATAAAATAATAGCGACAAATTATGACTGGGGAATATGATATGTATACGCTTAAAGAAACGATAGTTGTTGAGGGAATTTATGATAAAATAAAGCTTTCAAGATTTATAGAGGCTGTCATTATCGTAACGAACGGTTTTAGGGTTTTTTCAGATGAACGGATACTGGACAGTATAAAGAATATGGCTGAAAAAACAGGTATAGTCATACTTACAGATTCTGACAGTGCCGGATTTAGAATAAGAAATTATATTAAACAGTCTTTGCCTGTACAGCAGGTGAAGCACGCATATATACCCGATATATCCGGAAAGGAGAAGCGAAAAACACTTCCGGGCAAGGAGGGGCTTATAGGCGTTGAAGGAATTGCTGATGATATAATTCTTGATGCTCTTATAAAAGCCGGATGCAGTGTCGATGGAACTGTGCAGGCTGTAAAAAACAGCAGAATCATAACAAAAGCGGATTTATATAAGGCAGGCTTATCAGGCGGCGAGGGCAGCGCTGAAAAGCGCAGAGCTCTTGCCGCAGCGATTGGTATTCCAATGAAGATATCATCGAATATGCTGCTGGATGTTCTGAACAGATTGCTTGATTATGACGAGTTTTGTGAAATTATACAAAATATAGAGAGTATAATGGTATAATTTTGATAAAATTTATATTGACAAAATGGTAAAAAAAGTGTAGACTATAGTGTGTAAATTAAAAAGACTTTACAGGTGATGCGGTATGGCTAAAGATTTGAATATTATTATTCTGCTTGATATTTATGGACATCTTCTTACAGAAAAGCAGCGCTTTGCCATTGATTTATATTACAATGAGGATTTGTCACTTGCGGAAATAGCAGAAGAAATTAATATAAGCCGTCAGGGCGTCAGAGAATCAATTAAGCAGGGTGAAAAGCGTCTGATTGAATATGAAAAGACACTGGGACTTGTAAAGCGTTTTCAAAATATCAGTGCGCAGCTTAAAAAGATTAATGAGCTGATTGAGCCTCTAGATTCTGATATTAGAGAAAAAATCAGTGAGCTTTTAAGCATTATATCAGAGGAAATATGATAAATCACAGATGAAAGGAGACACGTATATGCCATTTGAAAGTCTGGGAGATAAGCTTCAGGGAGTATTCAAAAAGCTTCGCGGAAAAGGAAAGCTGAATGAAAAAGACATCAAGGACGCAATGCGTGAAATAAAACTTGCTCTCCTTGAGGCGGACGTTAACTTTAAGGTTGTTAAGGAATTTGTGAATACTGTTTCCGAGAAAGCCGTCGGAGCGGAGATTATGGAATCTCTTACACCGGCTCAGCAGCTTGTAAAAATAGTAAATGAAGAGCTTACGCAGATGATTGGCGGTGAAACTTCACGGCTTGAATTTGCTTCAAAACCGCCTACTATAATTATGATGTGCGGACTTCAAGGCGCCGGTAAAACAACGGCTACAGGTAAGCTGGCTCTTAATTTGACTAAACAGATGAATAAAAGGCCTCTTATGGTTGCGTGTGACGTGTACAGACCGGCAGCTGTCAAGCAGCTTGAGGTGTTAGGCAAGCAGGTTCAGATTCCGGTCTTTTCAATGGGGACAGATGAGAATCCTGTAAAGATTGCAAAAGAAGCGGTAGCTCATGCAATAAAGCATGGTAACGACCCTGTTATCCTTGATACAGCGGGACGTCTGCATATAGATGAACAGCTTATGGACGAGCTGGCAAATATTAAAAAAGAGGTAAATCCTACAGAGATACTTCTCGTAGTTGATGCGATGACAGGTCAGGATGCTGTAAATCTAGCAAAGTCATTTAATGAGCAGCTTGATATAACCGGTGTTATACTTTCAAAGCTGGACGGTGATACAAGAGGCGGAGCCGCGCTGTCAGTAAAGCAGGTTACCGGAAAGCCTATAAAATATGCGTCTGTCGGTGAGAAATTAAGCGATTTGGAGCAGTTTCATCCCGATAGAATGGCGTCGCGTATTCTTGGTATGGGTGATGTGCTTACACTTATTGATAAGGCTCAGGAAGCAATTGATGAGAAAAAGGCAGAGGAGCTTGAGGCGAAAATACGCAAACAGCAGTTTGATTTAGAAGATTTTCTTGAACAGTTCAGACAAATTAAGAAAATGGGTTCTTTTTCTCAGATATTAGGAATGCTTCCAGGCATTGATAAAAAGATGCTTGAAAGCGTCGATACCGAAGAAAACGCGAAAAGAATGGTGCATATTGAGGCTATAATTCAGTCTATGACTGAGGAGGAGAGAAGAAAGCCATCAATAATCGGAGCAAGCCGCAAGGTGCGTATTGCAAAGGGCAGTGGAACAAGAGTACAGGATGTAAATCAGCTTTTAAAGCAGTTTTCTGATATGCAGAAAATGATGAAGCAGTTTACAGGAGGTAAACAGGCAAAAATGCTTAAGCGCTTGAGAAAATACAAATAGCGCAGTATACGTTAATAAAGTATGTTATACTTTATAATACAATTGATAATTTACGGGAGGTGAAAAACAATGGCAGTAAAAATCAGACTAAGAAGAATGGGTGCAAAGAAGGCTCCTTTTTATAGAGTAGTAGTAGCAGATTCAAGATACCCAAGAAATGGTAGATTTATTGAGGAAGTAGGCACATACAATCCTTTAACAGACCCTGCTACAGTTAATATTGACGCGGAGGCTGTAAAGAAGTGGATTTCTAATGGTGCTCAACCGACAGATACTGTTAAGGCTCTTTTGAAGAAGTCTAACATTATCTAATTATGGAGGTTAGGCTAATGAAAGATGTATTGGAGATAATAGCTAAATCGCTTGTTGATTATCCGGAACAGGTTGATGTTAAGGAGAATGAGAACGAGGACGGTACAATAACTCTTGAACTAAGAGTAGCTGAAAGCGATATGGGCAAGGTTATTGGTAAACAGGGGAGAATTGCAAAAGCAATCAGAACTGTTGTCAAAGCAGCTGCAAGCCGTGAAAATAAAAAGGTTGCAGTAGAAATCTTACAATAATGCAGAAGGGCTTTTAAAAGCCCTTTTGTTGTCTTAATATGTAGAAAGGATTTAACTGTTAAAATTATGAATTTGCTTGAAGTCGGAAAAATTGTTAATACACATGGACTGAGGGGTGAGGTTAAGGTTGTTTCATGGACCGATTATCCTGAAGTATTTGAAGATATAGAATATGTGTATATCAAAAAGAAAAACGATTATAAGCGTCTGGATATATCGGGTATTAAATATCAAAAAGGTAATATTATTGTGCGTTTTAGGCAGATAACAGATATAAATGAAGCGGAAAAATATAAAAATCAAGTGATTTATACAGAGCGAGATATGCTTGGTGAACTGCCTGAAGGTGTTTATTATATAGCCGACCTTATCGGACTTAATGTTGTAAAGGAAAACGGAGAAAAAATAGGCGTTATTGCGGATGTGTTTAATACAGGAAGCAATGATATTTATGATATAAAACGGGACGGACAGAAAAATCTTCTGTTGCCGGTTATTGAAGATGTTGTCCTTAATATCAGTCTTGAAGATAAAAAAGTGACAGTACGTATGATGGAAGGTTTGGAGGATTTATAATGATATTTGATGTGCTGACATTGTTTCCGCAGATGTTCGAGTCTGTGCTTGGCGACAGTATAATTGGACGGGCCCGCGCGAACAATTTGCTTGAAATGAATTTTATTGATATACGTGATTTTTCAAAAAATAAGCACAGAAAAGTAGATGATTATCCTTACAGCGGAGGAGGAGGGATGCTTATGAATCCCCAGCCTGTATATGATGCATATATGTCAGTTGCTGAAAATCTTGACTATAAGCCTTTTACAATATATATGTCACCCCAGGGCAGGGTATTCAATCAGACCGTGGCAGTAGATTTATCCAAGGAGAAGCATATCATAATTTTGTGCGGCCACTATGAGGGAATAGACCAGAGAGTTATAGATGAAATTGTTGATATGGAACTGTCAATAGGAGATTTTGTTCTTACCGGAGGTGAAATTCCGGCTATGACTGTCATAGATACAGTGTCACGGCTTATTCCGGGAGTACTGTCGGCTGAAGCTTCATACGAGAATGAGTCGCATTTTAATGGACTTCTGGAATATCCTCAATATACACGTCCGGCTAAATGGCACGGAGTTTCAATTCCAGATGTGCTTATATCCGGACATCATGCAAATATAGAAAAATGGAAAAGAGAACAGTCTCTTGTAAATACAATGAAAAAGCGTCCGGACATGTTAAAGAGCGCGATTCTTTCAGATAACGATATTGAGTTTTTAGAAAATTATAAAAAGACATCTGGTTCATAAAATTTAAAAGAACGTTTAGACTTAACGTTCTTTTTTTGAAAATATAAA
>CAJUFV010000106.1 GCA_910585795.1 uncultured Clostridia bacterium
AACAATTAAATTATAATAATATAGCTAAAATAAAAATTACGCGCTCCTCTTCCTGTGGAGAAAACTGCGCTTCATGCGGACTATGCTCCGGACGAACTCGTATTATCGAGGCTGTAAATGATATAAATGCCTCTGTTGGTGACACTGTCATTATCAATATGACAGATAAAAAAATATTAGGAGCAGCTTTTCTGGTATACATTGTACCGCTAATTATGCTGATTACAGGCTATTGTATCGGTGATATCTTTTTTAAACAAGAGTTGTTTTCTATTATAACAGGTTTTATATTTATGGGCGCCACTTTTATTGGCATATGGTTTATAGACAAAAAGCTAAAACAGCAATACACCCCTCACATTATTTACATCATCAAGTCCGAAAAATAAAAATACCGGAATTTAAACCATGCGAGAATAAATTCCGGTATTTTATTACATTATCACTCTATGAAAGGTTTTCTTGCCTTTTTTTATAATCATACCCTCGTCAGTTATCATATCTGCTGTGATAACTCCATTGACATCAGTATATTTTTCATCATTGATTGAAAGTCCGTTCTGCTGAACAAGACGCCTTGCCTCTCCCTTTGACGGCAGTAATCCTGTTCTTACAAGCATATCAAGCACACCCATTCCAACAACGTCAGAAATAACAGTTGTAGGCATATCCTCACTGACACCGCCTTTGGCAAACACTTCCTCTGCTGTTTTTTTGGCCTTCTCAGCCTCCGCTTCACCATGAACCAGCTTTGTAACCTCATATGCAAGTATTTTCTTTGCCTTATTAAGCTCCTGCCCCTCCCATTTCTCCATCTCACGAATCTCATCCATAGAAATAAAAGTAAGCAGCTTCAGGCATTTTATAACATCCGCATCCTGAACATTCACCCAGTATTGGTAAAAATCATACGGAGTTGTTTTTTTTGGGTCAAGCCATACTGCTCCGGCAGCAGTCTTTCCCATCTTTTTACCCTCACTATTTGTAAGAAGCGTAAACGTCATACCATAAGTCTGCTTTTGGTCCTTTCTGCGGCAAAGGTCAATGCCGGCAAGAATATTACTCCACTGGTCATCTCCGCCAAGCTCAAGCTTACAATCATACTTACGGTTCAGCATCAAAAAATCATATCCCTGCATAAGCATATAATTAAATTCAAGAAATGAAAGACCTTTTTCAAGTCTTTGCTTAAAACATTCAGCCGTAAGCATCTTATTTACTGAGAAACACGCGCCTATATCACGTATAAACTCAATATAGTTTAAATTCAGCAGCCAATCAGCGTTATTCACCATAATAGCCTTATCATCCGCAAAGTCAACCACTCTTGAAAGCTGTTCCTTAAAACATTCACAATTGTGATTTATAGTTTCAGTTGTCATCATTGAACGCATATCTGTTCTGCCGGACGGGTCGCCAATATGTCCCGTACCGCCGCCTACAAGAGCAATCGGTCTGTGACCGTAATTCTGCATATGGCGCATCACCACCATCTGCAAAAAATGTCCTACATGGAGGCTGTCTGCTGTCGGGTCGAAGCCGATATAGAACGTAACTTTTTCCTTTCCTAATAATTCTCTGATTTCCTGCTCATGTGTTGTCTGGGCAATCAAGCCGCGTTCCAACAAAACGTCATATACATTATCGTGCATATTTTTATCCTCCTTTATTAGTTTTCCTGCAAGCATCACAGTATTTAATATTATATAACATTTTACTGCATATTGCAAGGAATTTTTAAAGTATTTTACTTTTGGTGACACACAAGTAAAATTTTATCTTTACACACGATAAAAGACTGCCGCAGGCAGTCTTTTTAATCAGACATTCATTTTATATTATCCGAGCCTAACAAACTGTGATATTTCATATAATCCTGAGGATTTGTGCTTATAATCCTGTCCACAATTCCATCTACCAGCTCAAGCGTTACATTATCATACATTTTTATATGACGCTGACGTATCTGTGTATTGTCAAAAAACACTACATCTGTCGGCACTACTGAGTATATCATTGTTTTTTCTCCTCTCTCTGTTTGGCTATTAGCTCATACATCTTTTCAAGCGCATCCTTAAGACCGCCCATTTCATTAATAAGTCCGCTCTCCACAGCCTTTTGGGCAAATAAAATACTCCCCACATCATTTGCTATCTCCTCTGTTGTGAGCATTAAACGCTTAAATTCCTGATGTGATATATTGGAATTTGACACAACAAATTCAATGATACGCTCCTGCATATTCTGAAAATACTGGAATGTCTGCATAACACCTATTACCACACCGCTCATTCGAAGAGGATGTACTGTCATAGTCGCTGTAGGCGCAATAAAAGAATAATTTGTTGCCACCGCAAGAGGTACTCCTATACTGTGTCCTCCGCCCAGCACAAGTGATACTGTAGGTTTACTCATTCCTGCAATCATTTCCGCTATTGCCAGTCCTGCTTCCACATCTCCTCCTACTGTATTTAAAAGGACCATAAGTCCGTCAATTTCCGGATCCTCTTCTACAGCTATAAGCTGAGGCAGCACATGTTCATACTTTGTTGTTTTATTTTGAGGAGGCAATGTCATATGACCCTCCACCTGACCGATTATATTAAGACAGTGTATATTCCCACGCGGATTTTTTGTTTCCACACTGCCAAATTCCGTTATATTTTCCCGCTCCTGCTCGGCAACTGAGCTTTCTTCCTCATTAT
>CAJUFV010000107.1 GCA_910585795.1 uncultured Clostridia bacterium
AAACAATAATTGACCTTTGTTAAGAGTAATTATTAATGTTTTATTGTGAGTAGTTATTTGTCAATCAGTCAATTATTGTTTTCACACTAAATACACATTGACGAATTATCAATTTAGATATATAATGGTTTTGTTATAAAAACAGAGGAAATATATAATTATGGAAAAAGAAAATGAATAAAAGTATATTAATTATTGAAGATGACAAAAGTTTAAATAACGGTATTGCTTTATCGCTTAACAGTTATCAATGTGAGCAAGCGTATTCAATATCACAGGCGCGTACTTTATCAGACAGTCAGATTGACCTTATTATTCTTGATATAAATTTACCGGACGGTAACGGACTTGATTTTTGTCGTGAAATACGAAAAACCAGTAGGGTACCAATTATCTTTCTTACCGCGAATGATATGGAGCTTGATATTGTGGCCGGCCTTGAGAGCGGGGCGGATGATTATATAACAAAACCATTTTCACTGGCGGTTCTGCGCGCAAGAGTAAATGCTGTATTAAGGCGTAATGATAATTCAGACAATGTGTTTGTTCAAAATGAATTTGAATTTGATTTTGATAAAATGATATTTTCTGTGAGCGGCACATCTGTGGAATTAAGTAAAACGGAGCAAAAGCTATTAAGATTATTTATAAATAATATCGGTATAACTTTGACGAGAGATACTTTAATTGACCGTATATGGGATAGAGCGGAATTTGTAGATGAAAACGCTTTGTCTGTAACTGTCCGCAGACTTCGTGAAAAGCTTACGAATGTACCGATAAAAACAATATATGGTATAGGATATATGTGGGAGAAAAAATGATATATGTATTTTTCGCTGCGGTTATTATGATTCTTATGTTTTTTTCTGTGTTCATATATTGGAAAGCCGCGGAAATATTAAAATCGGTTGATAAAATGCTTGACAGCGCGGTTGATGGTACATTTTCTGAGAGTGATTTTACTGAAAATAGGCTATCGAGGCTGGAGGCAAAAATGTATCGCTATCTTGCGGCAGGGAAAACAGAACGCGGACGTATTATAGATGAACGCAATACGGTTAAAACATTAGTAAGTGATATATCGCATCAGACTAAAACACCTGTTTCAAATATACTTATTTATACACAGCTTTTAAACGAGTCAGATGGATTAAACGACAATGTAAGAGAATTACTTTATCAGATTGAAAATCAGACCAATAAATTGAGTTTTCTTATTCAGTCTCTTGTAAAGACCTCTCGTCTTGAGAACGGAATAGTTACTGTTGTTCCAGAGGAAAACAGCATAGCGGATATATTTAAAGCGATTGATTTTACGGCGGCGGTGAACCGCAGGGATATAGGGCTTGTGCTTGATATTCCTGATTTGATAGCGGAATTTGATATAAAATGGACGTCGGAAGCAATATCGAATATCATAGATAATGCGATAAAGTATACACCTTCTCACGGCACAATTGCAGTATCAGCTAAAGAATATGAGATGTTTGTACGAATTGACATAGAGGATACTGGCATTGGTATAAAAGAAGAGGAAACGGCAAAAATATTTACGCGTTTTTATCGTTCTCCAGCTGTAAGCAGTGAAGAGGGAGTAGGCATTGGATTATATCTGACCCGAAAAATTATAGAAAAAGAGGGAGGATATATTAAGGTGTGTTCACAATTAGGTAAAGGGTCCGTTTTTTCGGTATTTCTGCCCAAGAAATCAAATCTTTCAAAACTGTAATTTTTTTGAAAGATTTCAGAAAGATTTATATTTTATAATAGTGTATGTAAAAGAATTACATACGCTATTTTTATGGGAGGACTAAGGTTGAAACAAAAATCAAATAAAGAAAAATATAAT
>CAJUFV010000108.1 GCA_910585795.1 uncultured Clostridia bacterium
AATTTATTAAAATATTATAAGGAGTTGTTGAAAATGACAAAAGCAGAAAAAAGGATTGAGGATTTATTTGAGGAACTCGTACCCACTTCGGGAAAAGCTGATACAGTAGCAGGAGAAATTATTAGAGCAATCGCAAGAATAAGCTACAGAAATTATAACGACGGCGACCATATAGGCGTTGGTTATGGAAACGAAACTTGCAACCCTCCCGCTCGTTATCTTATGAAAAAAACAAATGATGATATATCCCAAATTATACTGGATATGTGGGGTGTGTATGACGACACAATATATGATGCCGCTATAACCGCCCTCGAAAATGCCGTACTTGATTTTTTAGAAAAACATCCCGAATTAAAAGAAACAAATAATGATGAGGATATGTGGGATTATTACGATAAATACGAAGATGTAGATGATTACGAAGATGAAGATGAAGAATATTTTGATGAGGAGTATGATGATTATGAGTAAGGAATACGTTGTTACGGTACTAAGCCTTGATACAAACAAGATTTTTACAGATGTTTTTATGGCAACAAGCGAGGGCGGCACAAGGCATTCTTTCAATGAATGTTATCGGCACGGAAATTACAAAATTTTAAGTGCCGTTCCAACAGGGAGGTATTGATATGAGCAAATCAAAGCTATCGACAATATTGGTTTTCTGTAAATCTGCCGACGTACAAGAAAAACTACATAATGAAGCGTTGGAACGCTACGAGGCAGATTGTGAAAATCAAGAATTAGAGAACGCCGCCGATGAGGCGTACAAACACTATTATGATACTTGTAAAAGCCTTTCGGAAATGATTGTTGAAGCTACTGCCGGGAAAATAACTTCTGACATAGCCTTTACAATGGCATTTGAAAAACGAAGTGATGTTGAAAATATATTACAATGCAAATAAAAAAAACAGCAGGAGCAATAAAACGCTCCTGCTGTTCTCTTTTGAGGTCGCTTGCGATTACTTATGTACGCGCGGCTTTTTATTCGGCGTATATTCAATAATATCCGTCAAGTCGCATTCCAACACTTCACATATCAAATCCAAGTGTTCAAGGTTTACTCTTTCGCAAATCTCGTGATACATTTCATTGATAGTTGTCGGGCGTATCCCTGTTTTCCTCGCAAGGTCAGCCTGTGTCCATCGGCGTTCACCAAGCCGAGTGGACAGTAAAATTTTGATTGCCATAGTCTTTTGCTCCCTCCGTTAAAATTTAACACATTTAAGCGGAAAAATCTGCGTTTTGTCAGATTATCACCTAATGCGTTATAACTTAAATATAACAGGGAGAGCAATCTGTTTCTAATGAGGTCAAATTCTGAACGCTCCACACAGCAGAGCCATAAAACGCCCGTATGTTACGGCACCCTCGAACTCGGTCCAAGCTGCAGGAGTATTGATAACCGCCTTGTCGCATAAGCTGTCAAGGCAATTTCTCGCCCAATGGTCAGGATTGCGTCCGACATACGCCTCGCGCATATCGCCCGTAGCCTTGTCAAACAAAGCGAGGCACAACGCATTTGACATCATATTATCCAATCCTCCGAGCCACTGCTCTTTATCGGTTATAATTTTCTTGCCGCAAAGGCTTATAACAATAGGCTGTGCCCAGTGTATAGAAGCGTCAGCTTCATCACTTTTCCAAGTGCCGCCTGTTGTTTTGTCGAGGAGAGCAAGAGCGAACGAAACAGGCAAATCACCGTCATAGTTTCGCCAAGCGTCGTCTGTGATATATCCCAAACCTTTCAGCTTATCAAAATATCTGGCCGCCCAATGCGAGGCTGTCTGTTGCTTTAAGCCAAAGCCCTCCGCAATGCCGTTGACGATTGCATTCGCAATATCGTTTTTTCTATTCTGATAAACATTAACATCTGAGGCGCTGTCGATGAAGCATACCTCTAATAATGCTGATGAAACACCCTGCGCCTTAACTCTCGAAATTACACGGAAGTTTGTGCGCTTGACGCCTCTGTTTCTATAATCTACGGCATTTGAAATCTGCTTCACAATAGCAGTTTCAACGCCTATGCTTCGTTCAGAAGTAGTAACGTATATTTCCGTTCCTACGCCGCCGCCTGCGTTAAAATGGATTTCCAATACATAATCATATCCCGAAAAATCGTATTTGTGCGTTCCGAGATACTCGTACCAATTCTTTGATGTGTCCGCAACCTCAGCCGCACAAACTCCTCTGAAACGCTCGTTAAGCAGAGCAGCAACCTCTCTTGTCAAATCTGCCTCGCGGTATCCATTACCACAGGCTCCGCAATCTCCATCACCGTGTCCTGCTATTAGTAGTATTTTCATCATCATTGCCTCCCGCCATAGTATTTATTTTATTGTTTGCAACCTCTAAGCCCTTAATCAGCCATACAGGAACATACACGTCAAGCAATACAAGATTTTCAAGAATTGAGCGTATTTCGTTGATTACAAATGTTATAAGTATAAACCAACCTAAGAATACGGTGAAGCCTAAATCTACACCTATAATTGTACCTATATCGTTGACAGCAAAAGAAATAAAGAATGCTATGCCTATAATAACCCAATAGCCAACTTTCTTTACTATTCCTTTCAGTCCTTTATTGCTGTTTTCGGTTTTTGTGTATCGCGCCTTAATAACACCTGTTATGTAGTCCGCAATATTCAAAAGCAGAAACACAGCGAAAAAGTACCAATACTGTCCGAATATCGCGCTTAGGATTGTTACTATTGCTGCCCAAAACCAATTTATTCCGTCTAAAATTTTCATTGTTGCTTATCTCTCCTTTCTTAAATTAAAAGCATTCCTCTAAATAAAAAAGCGACAATGCTATTACGCATTATCGCTATTATTGTTGTCTGTTGTTTCCCTCCTGAAAACAAGGGTTTCAGACAATTTTTTACGCAGATTAAAACTGTCGCAATTTTTCATAAATCCAAAATAACTCGCTATCGTCGCCCGAACATCAGCATATTCAATAAGTCCTTTTTTATATAAATGTTGTACTTCTTTGATACGCTGCTTCATTCGGATAACAGATTTTTTTCGGATTTTCATATGCGTGGACCATATTCTATAACCTACAAACTCAATACCCATATCAACCGGTCTTATGGCTGTTTTATCATTTAAGCAAAGCCCAAGCTTTCTATTTACAAAACGCTCTATGTCGTTTTTCAGCTTGTGAAGGTGCTTCTTGTCCTGATGAAGTATAATAATATCGTCCATATATCGTATATAATAATGGGTTTTGAGCGTATGCTTACAAAACTGATCCAATTCATTCAGATAGATATTTGCGAACATCTGACTTGTCAAATTGCCGATAGGTATTCCTGAAAATTCTCCTGCCTCGTCTGCAGGAAAGCAATCTGAGATAAATCCGTCCGGCAATCCCGCACAACTTTCCGAATTTATGATTGTCTTTAGCAAATCAATTGTATCTTTATCCGCTATTGTGCGTTGTAAAATTTTAATAAGAATTTCGTGATTTACGCTATAAAAAAACCTTGATATATCCAACTTTAGATAGTAATACTTTTCAGGCTTTCTATCCACTTGCCTAAGCCAATATTGCAACCTTTGAGCGGCCGCCAAAGTTCCCTTGTTATCCCGGCACCCGTAGCTGTCATAAATGAATTGCCTGTCAAATATAGGTGCAATCTGTCTGTATATCGCCCATTGTACCACTCTATCACGAAAATTTAACGCCATAATCATTCGCTCTTTCGGAACTGTTACAATAAACTGCCGATATTTGCCTACCTGATACTGCTTCCATATCAATTCGTTTTGTATGTCGATGAGGTTTTCTTCCAAGTTTGATGAAAACTCCAACACATCATCACGAAAACGCTTGTTTTTGCGAGCATTAAGGTAGGCACTATGCAGATTGTCAAAATCGTATATTTTCGGATACAGGTTTTTAACTTTTTTCATAGTGCCTCCTTGCACGTCCGAGCGTGATACCTTTCGAGCCTAAAACCTACTAAATATCTTCTCGGAAATTTAATCTTTTTCCTGCCAAAACGACACGGAATGGGAATAAACCCCTTTACCTCCCTGTGCTGAAAATATACCCGTGGGTATATAATATCTGACTTTTGAGAGTAGAGCGGAGCGGAAGCCGTTCGTCACGTTGGCATTCGTACGGGTCGTGTTGCCGTTGACATAGAAAACGCCAGCGTCGTCATTGTTGCTGTAGTTGCCGCCACGACGAAACAGACGCTTTATGATTTATCCCCAATGTTATCTTTGCGTGGATTTTATCCACCCGCCGAGCATTTTACCAATTTCAACAACCATTCTCGACCATACTTCGTATTTCCGAAACGGTAAAAATCCGAGTTCCTGCGACAGTCGCAAAAACGCTTTAAGCTTCATAATCTCTACGTCCATATCCTGCAAAGTAGTTTTCTTATAATACTTTTTTTGCGCTTCAATGGCTCGTTCAAGAATAATGTGCATACAATGCTTCATATCTGCAACAAGAGCAAACTTTTCGGATTTTGGGAATTGTGCCAATGCTTGATAACCATATTTAATCATATCGTAAATTTTTTGCAGGATTTTTAATTCTTCAATAAAAACCACCTCATTTACGCAATGACTTGTTATATTGTAACATTATTTCATTTTGCAATCTGTATTTTGTGAGAAAATAACGTATTTCGTTATCCTAAAAATAAAAATATAATCTCCGCCTGTCGGCGGAGATTACAGAACACAGTTATGCAGATTGCAGGGGTACAAAAGCGGAGCGGAAGCCGTTCGTCACGTAGGCATTCGTACGGGTCGTGTAGCCGTTGACATAGAAAACGCCAGCGCCGTCACTGCTGCCGCAGTTGCCGCCACGACGAAACAGCTTTTCGCCGGAAACATTAAAATATACTGCGTCCGTCCGTTCTGTTGTGATGTTATGATTTAACAATCCGTGTGCATAAGCAAGAGCAGGAACAGCGGTGAGACTTGATGAACAAGTATCAGCCTTTCTTTCAAAAAACACCTCGGCGCTTGAACTTGCCGGCGTATCCGTACCATTTACACCTAAACCACCCGAAATATTGACAAGCGTTCCTGCCGTGCCCGGCGTCACAAGCGTTGCATTTTCTGAATTGCTTCCCGGCAGAATTGCTTTCCATTCTGTTGACTCCGTGCTCTGGTCGAGATGTAAAACAGTATTGTTATCAGGTATAACCTGAAATTCGCCATTGTATATACGAATACCGCCTACTAATTCGGCAAGATTTCCGTTCATATCTGCAATGCCCGAAAAATCATTATTGTGAAACCAATCTTTGGGACCGCTTCCTGTGGCGGTAATGTTATAACTTCCGTCCGGCATAATAACGCCGCAATCTGAGGTATGGTAATAATCATAGCCGCTGTTGTTATTACCGTATGGCATACAATCGTGTTTTGCACACCAAAGGGCGATTGCCTGCCACTCTATATTTGACATCAGGTGCCACCCCGCACCTTTTGCTTCGCAATACTGCAATGCGTCGTCAAATTTTATGCGGTTTTTCGGCTGCTTATACGGCAAACTGTACGCTTTACCGTCAATAACCACATTCTGATACTTGGATATGTAGATATAAGGAACCTCCTCACCGTTTACAATCCAAGCAGGGAATGTACCCGTACCAACCGCTTCTAAGCCTAAATCCTCATAGGTCAGTTTCGGGATTTTAACCATAACCGAAGGAAGTCCCGCATCGTCAAGTACAATCTCATTGTTTGGCGGCAGGGAAAGACTTAAATTGTCAAACATTCCGCTTGCGCTCATCAATTTTATATCAGCCATTATTCGCACGCCTCCAATCTATTTATTTCGTTTCTTATTTCCTGTCTTTCCTGATGAATTGCCGCTACATCATACGGCATATCTGCGTTGACAAGAGAAGCCTCATAGCATTTGATTACCTTGTAATCTGTTGCTGTCAGACGCTTTTTCAAGAGTTCAATCGCCTCATAATTCGGGTATGCTTCCCAAGACATTATTATTTTACCTTTCTTTTTAGCATAAACACGACGGTAATTATGAGGGATTGTATTGCCGGGAGTAACAGGTTTTTCCTGTTCCTCATACGGAAAAAATCCCTGTTCGGCCGCTTCAACATCAGATGAAAATTCAGCGAATTCAACATCTAATTCATCATTTAATTTCGCATAATTGTTCTTATTCATTGTTAACCTCCTTGTTTTCGTTCATTGCGCCGACGCCTATATACTTTGCTCTCGGGCAACCGTCAAGCGGCATATATACCATATATTCGCCTTTTCCGTCCGCTCTTAAATACACATCGCCGCTATCGGTTACGTCCACAAATACCACAGCTCCAATGAGAACATCATCTATATACACATTCGGAGTTGCGCTATAATGCGGCAACTGTTCAATAGGCACCTTGCCCTCTTGCAAATCAGCCTTTTGGGACATCGCAATTTCATTGTCTGATACATTCACTTTAGTGCTTAAAGCTTCGGTCATTTCCTCAGTATCAGCTTTTTTTGCCAATTCCTGATTGACATATTCGAGACTTGCTTTTTTGTTTAGCGCCTCATCGGCGCCTATCACGTTTTCAAGCTTTGTTGCAGGGTATAGGATATACTCGTTGCCCTCATTATCCTTAACACGAATAAGCGTGTCTTTTTCCATAATCATTTACAGTACCTCCTTTACAAGATAGCACCGAGAGAAACTCTCTCGGCGCTATTAAGGAATGATTAAACGAGCTGCAAGAAGACATCGCCGTTTTTCATATTCTCCGGCTCGGTTGCGCCGGTGTAAACAACAGGTCTACCGTCCCAATCGGCTTTCTGTGCGGCAGAAACAAACTGCTTTGTGTCTGTTTCCGTTACCTTGTCTGCAGAAATCGTTTCGGGCGGTGTATATACTACAACCTCCTGACCGTCCACCTTGATATTGCCGTTCGTTTCGGACGCTTCAACCTTTGTAGCGCCTACAGCCTGCAATGCCTGTACTGCTGTTTTCAGTGCTGATACATCACTTGTGATTGTAGCGGCAGCCGTACCGTGTCCGTCAATCCAATCCGCAACCTCTTTCAATGTATCGTATGCTTCATTGATAGTTGTTTCCTCATCGGTCTTGCCGAGAAGCTTGTTATAGAGGTTGTCGCAAGCGGTTTTGATTTTTGCGTCAATACCGCTATCAGTAGGCAGATTTGTAATCTGCGTAAGAATGTTTGCAATCGCCGCCTCTGCAGTTGTACCGTCAGCGAGATATACAAATTCGCCATACGTTCTAAATCCTACCTCTTTGAGGACGCCCTCAATTTTAAGTTTTGCAATTACTTCCTGAATGTTTGTGTTTGTTGCCATTTTGTTTTTCCTCCTAAAAATTAAAAATATTTTATTTATAGTAAAAAGGTGCGCGCCGCCTTTTTGCTAACTGATTTCAACGGCTATAGAGCCGTTTTTGCCGTTGACCGCCGTATTGTCAAATGTATAGTCTTTTGTTTCAACTTCGGCGTGTAGCTTTTTTTCATCACCATTAAAAGGCACAGCCTCCAAAATAATTCCACCATATTCTGCAGAGCCGCCCGAGTTATACGGAGAATACCATATATAATTTGTCCCGGTAGGCGTTTCATCGGGAAAGAAAACCGATGTATGAATACGTTGGTCTTTAAGGTGAGATGATAACTTTTCGGCCACCTCGTTTAAGGCTTCTACAAGGCTTGTTTTCGCATTTGTGAGCAGGTCTGATAGTTTGCCTATCCACGAGCCTAAAACCCGTCCTTGATTGGCTGAGAGGGCGTCTGTGCCGCTTTCGCTGTCGAGATTGTCTGTTACCTGTGTAATCACATCACGCAAAATCACACTGCCATTTTCTAACACTGTGAGCAGATAATCGCCGCTTCCGTCCTCTCTCAATATTGCATTTCCGTTTTTGTCAACATCAAAAAAACGGCTACCATATATCGGCGTACCGTCTATGTAAACAATCGGAGGCCTGCCCTCAACCTTTGAAATATGGATATTGGGAATGTCGTCAGGCGTTAAATCCTCGCCACCTGTTACAAGACCTTTTTCGTCAAATGAAATTTTTGCCTTTGTTCCTGCGGCTATGTCTTTGTTGCGTTCAACCTTGTTTCCCGTTTCTTTGTCAAGTGTTTCAAAATTTTTATTGAATACGTCAACATCGTAGAATTCATCACCGTCCGGGAGAGTGAGCGCATAGTTTTTTGTTTTTCTTGCCATTTATACCACCTCCTCCAATGGAATGCAATTTTTAAGCTGATTGTGCGTGTATCTTTTTAACTCATTATGAGTATAGCGTTTCAGTATATCGTGATTGACGATTGCTGAACACTTTATCATCAAATGACAAGGAATTATCTCATATACGGTTTTTTTGAATGTAATCAAGTTGAAAAGTTCTGTCGGTAAGTCAATGACAATATCGACAATATAATCACCTTTCTTTTCAGGATCACCTTTTCTCAAATGCACATTTTCAATTTTTCCGTATGGACCGTCCTTATCCTCAACTTGCCAATCAGTATAATATATTTTGACGTTTTCGCCTGTTGCTATCTTGACCTGATTTACAAATTCGGTAGGTGTAAGCGGTGCGATAGTGCTTAACATTGTTAATACTCGTTTTCTGCGTTCATCAAGCGTTTCGGAAGCAACAGGAGCAATACCACAAAGGTTTTCCCAAAATATCAACCCCCAAGTTGCATATTTCGGGATAAATTGATACTTCAAATCGTCCACGATATATCTGAGAATATCAATCTCTCTGCCTTTTGCGTTGTTCTGTTCCTTGTATATCTTACTTTCGGAATAATATGGCGGTACCCACCTCAGCATTTCCTCTGCAGACTTGCTCATACATACATCACCTCGCCAAGAGAGGTCTTTTTTGCCATATCAAGCTGAATATCCTCGTTTTTATAATCGTCGCTTCCGTCTATTGCAATCAAAACATCATCAAAGCCGATTACATCGCTGACGGAGCCTATCGCCGCCTCTATCTTGACAATTCTGATAATGCCGCCAAGAGGTATTGTTTTCAAATATGACGAAATAGAGGATAAAATCTCCGCTTTTGTATTTTCTATGTCTGCGCCTTCCTTGTAACGAATGTTCGGTATTTTTACATTGGTATTTGACATTACCACCGTACCAACCGTTACTATTGCGCCAATAGGAGCTTTTCCTGCGCCCGTTCCCTCGGGATAAGGGTCTATGTACTGCTTAACCTCATCAATAATGCTTTGGTCGGCTGCTTCGCCGTTGCATATAATCGTAAGTTTTACCGTACCCGGTCCCGCCCATAATGGCTCAGGAAGCACCTCGTCAACGCCTGATATTTCTTTCGCCCAGCGTATATAATCACGCACATTTCCCGAACTCGGAGGATTTTGTGCTCGTTCCCTGAAACGTGCAAGGAGTTCGCTGTCCGTTTCCTCATCGGTACCGTTAGTTATGCTTTCAGGGTTTGTAACGCTTGTGAGGCCTGTTATCGTCTTACACACAACAACAATCTCGTTCGCTCGGACGTTTTGACTTGCTCCTGCCTTTTCGGCAATTATAGGTATAACTGCCGTTCCTGATTGCGGAATGACAACCTCACGCCTCGAAACATAATATTTCGGCGAAATAGAACGGTTTGCGGGAACTTCCGTTGAAAATAAATACCCTTTTGGAATAATTGTATTTTCTTCACCTGTAGCAATCAATTCTCCGCTTGCGTATCCTGCCTCTTTTTTATCAACACCAAGAGAGCTTGCATATCCTTTCAGGAATTCGCCGTATGTTGTATTAGGATTTATAACCCTTAATACCTGTGTCAGCGTAATATACATTAGCAAAAATTCAAGCGTAGTAGGCATTATGGTATCATACATAAAACTGCCCTGAGTTTTGTCGTACTCATCAGAAACACATTCCATTAAGCGTTTTTGAACTGCCGCTTTGTCTTGCTCGCCGATAAAGCTTTGTATATCTACCTCGCCGTTTTTTATTTGCTCAATAAGTTCTAATGCTTGCACACTATGCCACCTCCTTCTTATATGGGAAAATAATGCCGTTTGACGCTTCTACAAGAAAAGAGGCATAGACGGCGCCGCTTGTTTGTTGTACTTCAATATTTGTAACATCCTTGATGTATGGGTGGGATACAAGAGCCTCTCGCAATAACCGTTTGAGTTCTGCTTCAAAAACCTCATACATATCGTCCTGCGCTATCAAATCAGGGATTTCATTTCCCCAAGTCCTGTCATATATTGCATAGCGGTATCGGGTGTCATTTAATATCTTTTCGACAACGCCCCTTATTATAGTTTCATTGTCGGTAGTGGTTATGACGTTATTCATTGTATCGACAACAAATTCGTTCTTTTCAAAATCGAATAAAAACGTCTTTTTCGGTGTCGGCACACTGTTTTTTACCGTTACAACGGATTGTATTTCCGTAGCGCCTAATGGAAGTATGCTCATTTCCAATTCACCACCTTGCATATAATCAGGAACTTGTTGACACCTACTGACGCCACCGCAACTCTATCATCGGTTTGAAATACGCTTTTTAAGGTGATAGAAGCATTATTCATTGAGATGTATCTATCGCCTGTACTACCCTCAATTTTGCCCGTATGAGTGAAGTCTACCATTTGTGCATTCACAAGTACATCATCAGCAGTAAATTCACAACTTATATCATCTACAAGCATTTTTAACGGCTCTACTGATTTTATAGTAGCAAGCCTCATACCTTGATAACCCACAGCACCTTTGCCTCGTTTTTGCACCGTTTTCAAAATCCTCGCTGCGTCATTTACCATAATTTCATCACCTACTTTGTATCTTTCGGAGGCTCGTATTCAAGCGAAGCGACTTCATCTGTCCAAGATAGTTTCAGCGTAGCGGTATGATGTCCGCCGCCGACTTTATGGTCGTCGCTCTCTACATAAAAGCCTCCAACAAGTCCCGTTTCCTCATCAATCACATAAACGGCGTCACCTGTTTCTATATCATCAAGACCAACAGCAACAATACTTCCGCTTTGTTTTAATACAGATAACTCTTTTAACTTCTGAGCGGCAATAGCATTTAATTCGGCAGTAGTGCATTCCTCACTTTGAGAAATATATTCCTGCATAACGCCATAGGAGGCTTGCGCCTCCTCGTTGACCGCCACCGTTGAAATTGCTTTGCCGTTTTTATCCTTACCTGTAACATATACCTGCGTATACATACTTTCCATACTGTCCTCAAACGTACTTTCAATAAGGTTGACGCCTTGCTCTATGACGATTTTTTTGATTTGAGTTTTTTTCTCAACCAATATCAGCTTGCCGTTTTTAACCTTTGTAGCATACTTAATTCCTGATTGCTTCGTTGTTTCGGTCAAAGCCATTAGCACGGTATCCCATAGAGTTTTATTGATTATATGAATAGAACTCAGCCGTACCGAAGTGTCAACCATTTCGTTCTCGTTATATGGAATTCCGTATGATTTACATATATCAATAATTATCTCTGTCGCTGTCATATTGCGATATATTTTATCGTGCTTAGAGCGTGTTAAATACCATCGGCAATCATAAGCGGAGTAGGTGATTGTATGACCTGCAGACTTTTTACCTCTGCCGATAACAAACCCTCTGAACACCTCACGCTCACCGTCAACCAAACTGTGAAGCACACAAACTTTTCCGGGCGAAAAATCATTTTTACCCTCAAAGTTCTTACAACTCGGCTTGAAATACCGAGCGGCAGTATTTATACTGCCGCCCCAAGAAATAGAGTCCACCGTATCCTCAATACAAACAACTTTATCGTTGACAATAATTCCAACCGTATATACAAATTCTTTATTAAATAAATCTATCACGGTATCACCAACCATTGTCCCGGATGGATTGTTTCCATTGTCAGCATTTGTCCAGCGTTAGCCAAATCTATTGTATTCCGATTTGCGTCGTAAATATCGCCCCATCTGCCACCGTCGCCGTAAAACCTTTCAGCCAAAAGCCAAAGGTAATCGCCAGCCTGTACTTGATATGTAATAGGATTTACTGACAAATCAGTTCTCGAAGTGCTGTCCAACATTACAATCTCATCACCATTTTGTTCGACTTCGCGAATTCTTATAAACTCATATTCTTTGAAAGCAATATCAAAATAAATATCGCCCGGCTCTCCGCCTCGTTCCTCGTATTCAAATTTGCGTATAGTAACAGCCATATTAACACCCAAATCCGTTATGATTAAGCGCACAGGCCATTTAGTTTTTCGCCAACGCTGAATTGTGTTAAGAGCGTCATATGGATGTGGTATATCCACATATTCACACAAAAACGGGTCATAATGGCGAGGGAAAAAGGAGGAAAAAGAAATCTCTCTCATTTTTATATCGCCAATAGTCGTACGTTCGCCGCCTTTTACAACGGCGAAATCGTGAAATTCCGTACCTCCGCCATAAACTCTGAATTTTGGCGGGTTTACAGGAAATACAAGTTTTTCGGCGAAATTGTTATATGATAGTTGAAAAATCATTCAAAAACCTCCTCTCCCATATTGTTGTCTGCCTCATCAATTTCATCAGCAAGTGTTCTTATTATTTTGTCCACAAGCCTATCCTCATCTGCTTCATCTCTTACGGTAACGCTTCCTATAAGGTTTTGAATTATTACACGCTTTGTAGAAGTTTCAGAGTATGAATTGCTTGTATTCGTGTTGTTTGTCGTGTCGCCTTGATTAACAGGAGCAGCGGCAAGCAAGCCGCCATAGCCGCTCGGCTTTTTCGGAGTAGCGTCAGGTGTTGGTTTATCATCAAACGGATCCGCTTTGATTGACAAATCCTTAGCCGCCGATATAGCACTGCCGATATTCGCTTTTATACCATCCGCAAAATTACCCGAAACATTTGCACCAATACTGAGCGAAGTGTTTCGGATATTTTTTATCTGATCCGATAAACCAAGTTCAAATCCTCCGAATGTAAAAGCACCAAGCTTTCTCATTACCCTTGACGGTGAATGTATATCAAAAACCTTTTTAATGCCATTGGTTACTACGCTTCCGATTTCTCGGATTTTTGCACTTACGGCACCGATTTTACTCGCTATACCATTTATCAAACCTTGAATAATATCTCTGCCTTTTGCGGCCATTTGACTTGGTAAACCGCCAAGATACCCCAAAATCTCTGAGAACTTACTGCTTATTCGGTTATATATCTCAGAAACCTTGCTTGCTACAGCTTCGACAATGGCGCTTAATATACTTGAAATGGTAGACCATATGCTATTCCAAATTGCGCTGATTGTACTCCAAATAGCAGAGCATATAGAGGTTATTGTGGACCATATCGCATTCCAGATATTACTTACGGTATCCCATATAGATTGTAATATCGGAGCGATGAAAGCGACAATGTTATTCCATACGCTTGTAATTGTATTCCAAATACTATCTGCCGCACTTTGAATTACAGACCATATGCCTTGTGCAAGAACTGAAACGATAGAGAATATCGTTTCAAATACCGCTGAGAATAAGTCTTGTATCGCCAAAACAACAGGTGATATGGTTTCCCATATTCCCGCAAATACGGATTTTATCGACTCCCACAAATTCGTGAAAAACGATTTTACCGCATTTACTGTATTGTCAACAACATTTCTAAACCCATCGAAATGTTGATACAAATACGAGAATACCCCTGCAAACGGATTAAGAATAAACGCCGCAATCGAAGCGAAGTTTTCCTTTATGCTATCCACAAATGAGCCGAACACATTTCCGTTTGATGAGAATAGACCTTTTATGCTATCCCATATGCTTGTAAACATCGCTTGCGCTCCGCTTACTATTCCGACAAATATGCCCTTTATGATTTGCCAACCAACATCAAGCCAATTTGTAGTAAGTATGGTTTCAATAATGGCGAATATTAGTTGAGGTATTGCGGCAATAAGCTGTGGTATCGCTTGAATTAACCCTGTTATTATAGCAAATACAATTTGGATAGCTGCCTGTATAATCTGACCTAAATTGTTGAGTATATACTGAACAAGGCTTGTGATTATCTGAATGGCCGCCTGTATCAACCGAGGAATAGCCGCTACAATCGCATTTACAAGGTTAGATATGATAACAGGCGCTTGCTCTATAAACAGCGGTAAAGCCTGCAAAATGCCATCGACAAGCGCAAGAATAATATCTATAGCCGCCGTAACCAATGTCGGTAAATTTGTCGCAATTCCCGAGCAGAACGATAATATCGCTTGCATTGCGGCAGGAATAAGCGTTGGCAACGCCTCAGAAACGCCTTGTGCCAATGCGAGCACCAACTGTACCGCTACCTCAATAAGCTGAGGGTACATTCCGTACAAACTTTGAAGTGCCTGATTTAGTCCGGCAACAAGCGTTGTTATTAACTGCGGTCCGCTCTCGCTAAGAACACTCAGCAATCCGCTTATAACATCTGTAATGCCTTGTAATACACTCGGCAAGAGGGTTGAAATCAGTCCCGGTAATGCAGTTGCTAAACCACCAACGATTGAAGTAGTCGCACTTATAAGAGAGGGAATTACAGATGTTAAAACATCAGGTAACTCCTTTGCTATCATAGGAGCGAGTTCTTCAATCAGTTTTCCAACGCCCGATAATGCGCTTTTTATTGCCGGCATAATGTTATTGCCGAATATTTTTACGGACGAAACGAGGTTTTGAATGCAATCGTCCAAGTTGTCGCCGCCCGTAGTCAGGCTGACAAGCATATTGCTCCAAGCTGATTTCATTGAAGCAAGCGAGCCGCTTATAGTATGCTCTGCTTCTAATGCGGTCGTTCCCGCAATACCCATACTTTCTTGTACTGTATGGATAGCTTGCACTATGTCAGCATAGGAAGATATGTCAAATTTTTGTCCTGAAAGTTTTTCAGCATCCGAAAGTAAGCGTTGCATTTCTTCTTTCGTGCCGCCGTAACCCAATTTCAGGTTATCCAACATAGTATAATTCTGCTTGGCAAACCCCTGATAGGCGTTCTGTATGCTTTCCATACCTGTGCCCATCTTATTGGCGTTGTCCGCCATATCGGTAATAGCCAAATCCGCATAACTCGCCGCTTTCGCCGTATCGCCACCTAAACTCTGCAAAAGACTTGCGGAGAAACTCGTTACAGTTTCCATATAGTCATTTGCGGATAGTCCTGCGGTTTTGTATGCGTTTTTAGCGTACTGTTCCACAGCAGGGGCGCTACTTTTGAATAGCGTTTCGACACCGCCGATAAGCTGCTCATAATCAGCATAAGCGTTGACGGATTGCATAACAAGCGCACCTACCGCCGTAGCACCTGCGCCAACAGCAACGGCTACACCTTTTGCGGCGTTCACTGCGGCACTGGCCGCCTTTGCCACACCGTTTATAATAGGCGTCGCCTTATCTTTAACCGTCATAATGGCGGAGTAGGTTTTATTCGCAAAAGATTTCAAAGCACCGCCTACATTTTTTACAACGGAGGAAGCTGCGTCCTTTAATTTAACAATAGGATACGCAACCGTCCCGGCAAGCTTAGCAAGCGGAGTTCTAATCTTATTTATGGCTGATGAAGCCATATCTTTAAGCTTTACAATAGGTGTAATGACCTTGTTAGCTATAGGCTGAATTTTATTTTTAAGCTTATCAATAGCAGCACTCGCTCTATCCTGAATGGCTGTCTTAATATTGATAACCTTGTCGTCTATATCGTAAATCTGTTGCAAAGCGTCTTTTTTGAAATCGACATACGCTCTTATTGCAACATTTGTACTGTTCATCTGTTCAAGTGCTTTTTGGAGAACATCAAGCTCGGTTTCTGCCTTAACTAAAGCGTCATACTGCAGACCGATTTCCTGCCAATTCGCCAACGCTTCTTTTGCGTGCCTTATGTCGTCAATGCTCTTTTTCGGTTTTTCTAACTCTTTTGTCAGATTGGAAATCTGAGAGTTGATTTCCTCAAAAGACAATGTATCAACATCGCCCGCCAAGCCTGCGAGATTGATTTTTCTTTGCTCAATATCCTTTTGCAATTCGGAAATGCTTGCTTTTGCAACTTCAACAGTTTCCTGAATATTTGTTGTTGCGGTGATATTCACACCTTTGCTTTTGGCTATGCTCACAATAGCGTTGTTCGCCTCATTGACCTTTGTAATCATTGAGCCTATGCTATTTGAGGCCTTTTCCATATTTGCAGATAATTTATCTCTTAAACTGAGTACAGCCGATAATTCCACTTAGCAAACCTCCTTTCCGATTAGTATTTTTTATTTAATGCCCTTTGTTACGCTTGTTTCTCTCTTTTTCCTCTGCTTCAAGAGTTATATCAAGCGAGGCATACATAAAATTCTTTACACCGCGAGGCTTGTTGTATATATCATCAGGGAATAAAGCATAATTTGACCGCACAAGCAGGTTGTGTATTATTCCTGCTTCGCCGCCTCGCAATATCAGTTTTTTATTTTCTCAATTTCATCCGAGAAGCCCGATACGTCCATAATAGCAGACGAAAGCTGCGTGATTTCACCGATAAGCAAACGCTTATTGATTACAACGCACGGGTCGTCAGTATTGTACTTTTTAAGAAGCTGCGGATTACTCCAATCAGGCTTAACACACGCCTCCTTAATAAGCAACACCGACAATTTATCCTGATTGATTTTTTCCTCAATCTGATGCGTTCTCTTATTTTTGACAGGGTATTTACACCTGTCAACGAGTTTGTTGTATTCGTCAGATGTAATGGACTTAACCGTGAAATAAGACTTAAACCTCGGAATATACTCCTGTTTTGTCGCCGTGTCTTCTACTGAAAGCAAGGCTTTGAGTAAATCATCATCAGAGGTTTCGGCAGGCTCATAATATCTATCAGCCGGTTCACTCATTCCACCTACAGCTTCCATTTCATCAAATGCTTTCTCTGCGTCCTTTTTTACTGTACTCATAGTAATTTTCCTCCTAAAAAAGATTTGAGAGGCGATATACGCCTCTCATAATTTTAATTTTCCTCAATTCTATCAAGGAGTTCAAAGCCCTCGAAAGTAAACGGCCATTCCTCCTCAACTACGGAGCCAGCCTCCCAATTTGCCAAAGAGATTTTATCAAACGAAACATTTTTCAATCTGATACGCTCAGCGCCCCACGCTTCGGGGTCGTCGAGTTTTGAGATGAGTTCCGTTTTGTATTCGCCCTTTGTATCATCGCAAATCTGTCCTATACTGTCAATCAGCATAGTGGTAACCTTGTACCCCGACATAGAGCCGGTACCTTTCAAACCCGTAACTTTGCTACCTGTCCATCTGGTACCCGACTTCTTAATTTCCGACTTCGATATTTCGACCTCTGCAGACACCTTGTAGACATTGGTAAGCCACTGCCCGTTATGCAGACATTCGCCAAACGAGCCGTTTATTGTTCTTGAACTATCAAGCATAAATTAACCCTCCAATCTTATACATAAATGCTGTTGAAAATCTTTTCGATTTTGTCAACAGTGAGGCTCTGTGTTTTCAGATAAACGACATCACCCTCCGAAACAAAAGCCTCATCAACCTCTGAAAGAAAGTCGGCACTTATTGCTCCTGCCTCTACCAATGTTTCAAGATACCTCTTGAACAGCGAAATCAAAGAGGCGCGTCCATCATCGTTATTGTCATACTCTCCGATTACGCTCTGCGCCGCCAAATAGCCGGTATCATAATCAATGGTATCGAGTGTTCTAACACACTTGATTTTTGAAAACTTTTCGCTCTCGTTCTCGCCGTAGACCGTTAAGGTATTGATACCCTGTTCTACCTTGATACTGATAGCGTAAGTTTCAGGGTCCATATCCCTTGTCATAATGAAAGAACCCGCTTTAAGCGCTTGCTTAATCTGCGTATCACTTAACAGAACGGTTACGTCTGACACGTCCTCCAACTGCTTATATGTAGTGGATTTGTTTATCGGCGTTCCTGCAATCAATCCCGCCACCTGACACGCTGTTTCGGCAGAAGTAAACGAGCGAACGGCATTTTTTACTCCTACGACAACATTGACTACCGCTTTGTTGTTTGCGGCGATTGAGCGAGCATTACCAACGGTAATGTCTTTGTCGTCCTCAGCAGAGCCGCCCATTACAAACATAACCTCTTTTCCTGCTTCTCTCACACGAGTAACCCAACTCTTGACCGAAGCCTGAATTGAGCTATCGCTTATACCGTCAAGAACGAGTACGTTTATCAAAACAGGCTCAAAAGCGTCAAGTGCAAGAATGTAGTCGCTTGATGTTACATCTGTTCCTGAATTTCCTCCCGTAAATTCTTTTGTAGCGGTATCGGATAAAGCAGTGTCGCCGATTTTTTCAGCCTTGATAAGACCATCATCAGCATTTATGCTGTCAACGAGCGTCTTAATATCGGTCGGCTCCACTGTATAAGTAGCGAGTAACTCGCTACCCTCGTACAACTTGACATCTTTCTTTGTATCTTCAAAGATATTCTCGGATATAGAATACTTGAAGTTGTTTCCTCTTGCGCCCTTGTATTTTGCGGATAATTTCAAACTACCCTCAATCGTAGCCGAAGCTTCCGCTGCCGAAGCGCCTGCTATTCTGTAGGCGATAATCTTTTTAGGCTTATACTTCTTACCGCCAAGCAAACATCTGTTAAGCAAGTAAGTTGTGCAACCTTTGCCGCTCTCTCCAAACTTCTTAATAACCTCGCTTTCGCTTTCAATATCAACAAGTTCGTTGAGTGGTCCCCAATCTGCCTTTACCGGCATACCTACAATACCTGAAGCACCTGTTTTAACTCTTGATAATGCCGTTGAAATAAATCGGTTATACAGACCGGGACGCTCTTTTTCCTCGCCGGGCGTCCAATTTCCCATAGACATATTATTTTACCTCCTTTTTCAAAAATTTCTCAATGGCGTCCTGTACCTCTTTTTTGGTATAGGAGCCGCTTGTACTCTTATCATCGGCGTGCAATGCACCGATAATAACCTCTCTTTTTTTGCCAAAAAGAGCAATGGAATTTTCACAAAGCTCCTCAACGGAATACTTTGTTTTTGAGACCTTTGTATCTACTGCCGCCTCAGTTGTTTCCTCACTCGGTTTAGCCATTTCCTTTTTCTCTGCCATAACTTACTCCTTTCCGTCTGTTATAACAACGCCATTACTGACAATTTTTTTGATTTTTTCAGCCTTCGGTCTTCTCAAATCACGAGGCAACGTCCGTTTTGTTCTGAATGTAAACTCTGTAACAGCGTTTACATCATCCGCCTCTGCAGAAACGATTTCTACAGTAAGGTAGCGCCTGTCGCTTCCCGGTATAGGATATTTAGGAGTACCCATTACATAATCAATAAGGGAATGTTTTGTTGACTCCATTTCCTGAGAAACTTTGTCTACATTGCTATTCGTATCATCAGGCATTTCATCAAACGCAAATACGGTAAATAGCTTTGTTTCCTCATATACCGCTCCTGTCAATTCCCGAGTGGTTGTATTTTTATCAGGTCTGACAATCAGGAAGCAAGGGCGCTCGAAGTTCTGCGGAACGTCATTCTCGTATATCTTGATTTTCGGGAAAACCGTAGCAATGATATTTACAATGACTTTGCTGTCGTTATCAGCTTTCAAGTTCATAGAAGAACCTCCTTAATTCCTGCTCAACAACCTCGGGCATAATCTTTTTAATTTCGTCAAATGCAATCTCAAAAAAGCGTATACCTCTGAATTGCCCTGCTGAAATCATTACGCCTGTTTTTGCTCCCGGCTGATACCGAAATATGCCGTTGCCATCTACAACGCCCGGTACCCATCGGCGCTTGCGAGAGAAACCGTCATTGATATATCGAGCGTGTTTGACGTTCGAGCCAACCGTCAGTCGAAAATTTCCTGACGCCATATCAGCTATCCACACATTGCCTCTGCCGCCTTTGCTGAACGACCTCCACAATTCGCCTGTATCAACAGAACTTGCGCCCCTTTTACCGATATAGGCGAGGTAGTTTCGTGTTTTGCCTTTGTTTACGCCTCTTGTAATAGGTTTTGAACGCATAGCAAAACGAGAATGCGGCGTATGCGTATTTTTCAATACATCTTGTGCTTCGTCCAAAAGGATTTCTCCAAGACTTTCCAAAATCCGTGAAAGCATTTTCGGTATCTCTCGTTTATGGCTTTCAAGCGTTTTCTGAAAATCAGCCAATCCGTCTATTCTGAAACCGTCCGACATTACGCTTCACCCTCTTTTTTCAACATAACTGCGGTATGATGTCCGCAAGGCGTATTCGGCTCTTGAACAATGTATTTTTCATCATTTATAAAAACCAAATCGCCATTAAGGACATCAACCTTTTTCCCTAAATACAGCATATAGAATACCGTTATAACAACTCTGCCTTTTTCTGTCGTTGTATCAGAGCCATATGCTGTTTTACGCACAAGGCGACAACGAATGTTATCGTATTCAAGCACAGGCTTTTCCCTTGTGATGTTGTCCTCCTCAACTTCTTTGTGTCTAAAGATTGAGCAGCGGGCATTAAGCAATTTTGAATATGACATACTACAACAACCTCGCTCTGATATATTTTCCGACTTCACCGATAGCCTCATCTTCAAAGGTGATATAATTGAGCCTCGCCAATATATTCGAAAACGCCGAGGGATTGGCGGTATAAGAATACCCCTCAATACTCTCGGCGTTTTTCGTAGCGTCTGCGAGCATAGCACGCACAAGCTCCATATTCACAACTTTTACAAGAGAGGGTACCGTTTCAAGTTTCCTGCCGTTCAAAAATGCGTCAATCATTTCTTGCCCGGCAGTTATAAGAGTTTCGATAGTGCTTTGCGGCACACCCTCGCATTCGTCTGTATTCAGGAAATCAATAGTTTCCTGATAGGTTACATATTCAGCCATTAGACTTCCTCAAACAAGCCCGTTGAAAGCAATTTATTATAAATTGTTTCATCTTCAACAGAAGTAGGCTCGTTTTTATTGAATTTCAGTCCGCAACCTGAATATGTAGCCGCTTTTTTCAGAACAATCACATTTTCGCTTTTGCCTGAGCCTTTTTTCTTTGAGGCGGTCTTTTTCTTGCCTTTGTCAGCGGAATTTTCATCATCGGCGGTGTTCTCTGTTTCGGAAGTGCTTTCCGCCTCATCATCGGGGGCTTCCGTTTTTATGCCCTCAATCATATCCTCAAATTCAAAGTTGCTGTCGTTTTCTTCCGAAACGACTTTATGATTTTTTTCTACCGTCTTAGCCATTGCCGCCACCGCCCTCATTGGTAGTTTCGCCTCCCGAAGGATTGCTTCCGGTTTCAGATGTTCTGCTCTTTGCTATGACAAGAGCGTCGGGGTTGTGGATTTCAAAATCAAAATCCGCAAGCAGTGTATATTCGTGACGTGTCTTTCTCGGCACAACATCGTGATACACTTCCAAACTCTGACCGTAAATACCATAAGCGAGGTTTTTGTACGGTGTTACAATCTGGACATCGTCAGAAAGGAAGCCGACAGGCACGATTTCAAAACCGTCATAATGGACGTTCTGACCGTTTACCAAAATGCTGTCGCCAAGAGCCGTATTCCTTGATGTAAGTTCCTCTTTGTATGCTCTATTTACAGAGTGCGATACAAAAATCTTAATCAGGCTCTTGTCTTCCTGCTGATACATCTGAAAATACTTTGACGGCATAGAAGCCAACAATGTACTAAACAGCTTGATTTTTGAAGTAACTCCGCTGTTATCGACTTTGTGAGTGTTCGTGTCGTTCTCGGAAATAGACACCCAACCGTCATTGATATTTAAGAAATCATCTTTTGACTTCTCATCACCGTTGAATGCGAGGTCAACGGTGTCATTTGCAAACTGCTGAGCGAAAAGCTGAGCAAGCGTATTGTTGACATTCTTTCCCTCGATATTCTCTTTCATAAACTGGAAAGTAACGTCATAAGGCATAATCGTACCAACCGCATTGAGTTCTCTCTGCGCCGTTGTGAATGTGCCGGTTGCAGGATTATCCTGATTTTCCTTCGCCTTACGCATTCCTCTCTTGTTTACTTCGCCGTATTCAAGAGTACGGCGTGTTGTCGTCATTGTGATGAAATCAACCTGACGCAAAAAAGCCGAGTAGTCTTTCATAAAGGTTATGAACTGTTTGGACTGCTCGGGGTTCATCTTGCCGCCGTTGCCAAGTGTTGATGTATCAATGGCGGCTTTTGATAATAATGTTCTGTTGTTCATATTCTTTTTACCTCCCGTTATTAAATGAATAAACCGTCAAAAACGCCTGCAGACTTCTCGACATCGGTCTGCTCACCGTTGTCTTCAAGCCCTTTTGAAGTTCCTCTTGATTTTTCGACCTTGCTAAGCCTTTCTTTAATAGGCTCAACAGCTTCAGATATAGCCGCCTTGACAACATCTGCAATGTTATCATCACCTGTCGGCTCTGCACCCTCCGAAGCACCGCCGTTTGTCGGATCATCTTCGGAATTGTCGCCTTTTTCAAGTACGTCCAATCTGTCAGTAATCGGTTTGAGTGCCTCATCTAAAGCACTTTTCATAATGTCTTTCATTTCCTCTGCGTTCATTTCGTCAGCTCCTTTCTGAACATTTGAGCCATCACCGTCCTCGCTCGTGCTATCTAATAGCCCTTGCAATGCGGCAATGGCATTTTTGATTGATGTCAAGCTCTTGCTCGACAATGTACGCCCTGCCTTTTCGATAGTGGAGGAGGGGGTATCAAAATAATCTGCCTTGGCAATAGCGGTTGAATTTATTTTGTCTTTCATATAGACAGCATAATCGTCAATCGCTTGCGCCATTGAGGCTTTTTTGTCGGTAATGCTTTCATCTGCAACGATATTCCGCATTACCTCGCGCAACGTATCATTTACACGCCACATACCGTCCATAATATCAGAAACAGCAATGCTTTGTGCAAATGATGTGCTTTTCTTAGGTTTGCTCTCAGCCACCTTGTCAGCTTTTCCGATGAAAAAATCTCTCATCGCATTCATAAATCCTGTTACTCTGCTTTCGTTTTCAGCGTCCGCTTCATCAGCTTTATAAATCTGTACTCTTTGACCGTTCGCTCCCTTTCTCACCAACGAAATGAAATCAACGTCAATGTCGGTCATTTCGCCGGGAGGTGTGTTTTTAGCCTTGTTCACCTTTCGCACCCCCTTTCTCGGCAATTTTAGCCTTGCCGCCAATCGAAAAGCCTGTGATTTCCTGCTTTTCAATTTCGCCCCAACAAGCATTGTCCGTAACCTCAATCGCTGCTACCCAATCGCCAACACCAGCATTTATATCGGGCTCGGCAACTTTGGCAATGTAGCTTTCAACAACAATGCCATATCCTGCAACCTCGTTATGCTGCTTATCGACACCGCCGTTAAATGCCACCTTTCTATTTTGAAGCTTCTTGTTGAAGCTATGACAAGCTTTCTTTACCTCTTCGGGTTTCGCCCAATTACCCTGAGTATCCTCATAATCGACAGGGTTTCCGTTTTCGTCAAACTCTTTGGAAGCCTTATATACAACGCCATAGATTATACGGCTTGTTTTGTCGATTTTGGCAATAGGCATTTCAATGGACTTTCTGATTTCTTCCACTTGCAAACACTCCTTTCGGAAAAATAAAAAAGCAACCTCAAAAAGGTTGCCATATAGAAAAAGCCGCTTTCACCAAGAATGGCGAAGCAGCTTAATCATCAATACCTAATTTTTTATGTCCTTCGGCTATGCGCTTTATATCCTCATCTGAGAGTTCTATATCAGGAGGCATAACGTCAGGTCTATCATCGACCAATAACTCCACATCTCTATTTTGATTTGGAGCTATCTTCGGTTTTAGTTTCCTCACATTCATCACCTCTTTATAAACTTAAATAAATCAAGGCTATAAATCAAGTCAACAGCCTTCGACTTTGCCGTTTCGGGCGGATATAATCGCTTATAATAATTATACTGCTCTACATACAACTTGTCAAGCGCCGCCGCTGTGAGCCTCTCATCAATATCGCTTATAATATAAACCGTGCTGTCGTGTCCTACGACAACTAATTTCTTTATATTGGGATATTTAAGCATTGTCGCAATATCCGTTATTGACGGCCTCGAACTGCTCGGATGATTATGTATTGCGATTAAATCCTCATCACAGCCAAGCAAAAAGGATTTGCTGTCTTTTTTGCCCGGAACTCCGAACTCAAAATCTACATCATCAATTTTATGCAGGGTTTTTCCCGTCCTTGCGCTCAAATAATAAGCGTCCTCATACGGTGTAGCATTTCGGTGATTGAGAATGTCTACAGAAACATCTCGGACTTTCGTGTCTACAACATTATTTTTGCCGACACCCTTGAATTTATCCGTATAAGATTTTGTGTTTATTTTATCACGCCTCACAATGTATTCGCTTTCGGATAATTCTTTCAAGGATTTGTCTTTTGCTCCTGCCCCGATTACGCCCTCCGCAAAAAGCTTTTGTTTTTCGCGGCTTCCTAAATATCCTGATTGAAATTCTACACTTTGGCGGCTTAACCATTCGTCCGTTCCTGCGTCCTTTTCCTTATAAGGATTGTACTGAGGGTTGTATTTACCTGAAACAGCTTCGGGTACTGCAGACATACAACAACGGCAATTTATCGTTTCTCTGCCGGGGGCACCCATTGACCTGTCGCCGGGGTGCATAAGCTGATAACCTCCAACAACAAACGGCTCATCAATCGGAACAACAATGCTATCGGCGGCAATATGCGTATCTCTCGAACGTGCGCCGCCCTCACATTTCCATTTTTTATATTTTATGACCTTCGATTGACGATAGCCTTCGAGTATGCCGGCATTAGTTACACTCATTGTTTCCGTTCTTGCAACCGTGCGGGCTCTGCTCCAATCAAACGTATCGGAATTTCTGATACTTTGCTTCAAGCCTTTTTTGAATTCATCAAACTTGCCCTCTGTGTAATAGGAGTACATAGTATTAACTATATTCTGAGAGCCGCTGTGAGTGGATAAGCTGTCGCTGATTATTTTTATAATGCTGTCGTGAGTGCTTTGTTGCACTTCTCTTGAAAAGGGGATTTTTGTTTTATCAATCCACTTTACCGCACGACTTGTCAGCGATATTTCAGGGGAGGCTTTTGTATTCTTTATAGAATTACCGATAATTTGAGCGGCTGATGAAACGGCCTTTACGGCAAATGCCTCATAAATTCCTGATAGAACATCGACATAATGCTCGTTATTCGCAAGAACAAACTGAGAAATAATCTGTGTCAAATCCACTATGCTCAACTCATTTGCCTTTTTTATCGGCTTATTTGAAAAATCAGCGTTGTCGATAGCAAGCAAATAGGCTTTTTTCTGCTGAGAAAAGAAAGCCTCAATCTCTTTTTCAAATTCATTAACAATAGCCTTTGTGGATTTTTTCAAATTGTCAGGCAATTCAGAGCTATTTATCCACGTTTCGTTTTCTTTGTCGGCTTTGCTGATGATTTTTTCTATCTCAACGCTTAACTTTTTCAGTATTAACATACCTTTATCGTTAAGCATTACTCTGTAGCCTCCTCAATGGCTGTTTTTACAGACTTTAGACCGTCCAATATATCCGATACTATATCAGCCTTTTCAATGCCCGTAGGCTTATTTTCGGAGGCGACAGCATTATCTCCGCTCTCTGACGAACTGCCAACACTTTGCATTGTTGCTTGTTGGCTCAACTCCATTTCTTTTACTGCGATAGCAATAGGTTTATCAGCCCATTCCTCAGTATATGGCTCAAAGGATTTACCGAGCAATTCACCAAGAGCGTCAATCAGCATATTCGGCGAAGCAACTCCACCGCTAATATATGGCGATAGAGCAGTAGCAATTTCAGCTTTATCGCTTAATTTCGGCGACTTGAAACGCAACGAAACATCTGAGATACCGAGTGCAGGCTTCAACAGATTATTGAGCCTGAACTGAATTTCCTCTCTTTCAGGTTGGAAAACCTGTTCTTCGGTAATCTGCCGAGCAGTATCAGCCGTTGCTCTTGTGTAGTCCTGACTTTCGCCTGTGTATATTGGGTGCAGACGATAGGCGGAGCGTATTTTATCACGGTTATTTTTGCAATATTCCTGAAAAAGACCGTCCTTTTCCATAATCTCAACGAGTTTTTCGAGCCGTATTTTTACGCCGCTTCTCTCGTTATCATCCGAAAGGGATACATCTTTTTCAAGTCCCTCAGCCTCCAAAAGCAAAAATTTATGATTTGCAACATTTCCCGAAGCTTGTTTCAGGAGTTCCTCGGACTCTTGCGTGAGTTGACCGTTCTCAACAATAATAGCAAGCGGAATATGTCGTCCGTCTGTAAAATATTTATAATTCAATTCTTCGGCACGTCTATTTCCTAAAATATTGAGCAGTTGCCCCATATATCTTGGCAAGCCGTAATCAGTATATGGACAATATGTATTAAAAAATATAATACTTGACGCTCGCTTTTCTTCGGGCGTATCTTCGCTATATTCGCCTGTTTCACAATTTAATATTCGAGGGTCGCCAAACTCTTTGAAATATACACGCCGAGCAGAAACAATCTGAACAAATTTCCTGAAACGCTTTTTAATGGTTATCTCAATTTCATTGTCGTTTTCGTCAATAATCTTTGTTGTAACATCAATAAGCGTTCTGTCCTTTGGACACAAGCGCACCTTATGAGCCTGTATATGTTCTATACCGGCAGCTTCACCTAAATTGTTTTCGATAACTTCAAGACAGCCATATCCTATTTTTTCTCTGTCGTCAATCATCTTTTTTACAATTTCGACAAAGCTTTCGTCGAAATTACAAAACTGAATAAAACGAGAATATTTAGTCCATTGAATGTCAAGGGCGTTTTTCTCTGCGCCGCCGAGCTTGTCATAATCAACATCATATTCAACCGTAGTTCCGAAGCCTGCAATATTGGTCTTGTATGCCTCAATGCACTGTTGCAGAATATCGCTCGTTTCGGCAAGTCGTATAAGCTGCTCGGGAGGATATAGAGGCTGAATGACATCGCCCGACAAATAATAGTTTTCAAATTCGTCTGCAGGAATTGCTCGGCTTTCCATAATGCTGACCTTTTCACCCGAAAGAGCCTTTACAACAACACTATTTAACGCCTTTTCCTCTTTATTTTCCTCATTCGCCATAACTCATTATCCTTTCTTTCTTGTTTTTATAGGCAAGCAAGCTAAACTCACAGCGTCCGCTCGGTCAGGGGAGGAAATGCCTCGTTTTTTCATTTCTTCCTTGCTTTCAAGCCTCTGCTTGCCGATTGATACCATATGATATTTGCGGCAAGAGAACTGAGCGACAAGTTCCTCATCATTTGGAAGCTGCACTTGCTTCTCGTACATTAAATCTCGGCTTTTTGCCCACATATATGTTGTGAAGTTGCCGTAATACTTCGCCGCGCCTTTCGGTAACTTTGCGCCGGCATTGACAGGAACGACAATCAGCCATTCAAGACCAAGCTCACGCTTGATTTCCTTTAATCTGTCCGTTACGCCGCCGCCGAGTCCTGTATCGTCAATCTTGACATAGATAAAACCATCATAATCAGGAAACTCATCACGGAGTTTATAGCATAACTGCATTACATCGCCAACCGTACGCATAAGGTCCTGACCGTGTTTTGTAATCAAAGAACGAATAACAGCGCCCACCTTTGGAGCAATAACCGTATCATCATCGCCGTGTCTTGCGACATCTACGCCGATTTCAATAATCGAAGGAGTGTCCTCAACCTCCATATCGTTCGCAATAGCACCCTCCACGATAGACAGCGGAACAAAAACATCATCTTCCTGTTTTGGAAATTCGCCATAAACACGAACTCGGACAACATTGCTGTCCTCGCCGTACTTTGCTTTGAGTGCCTTTATATTTTCCTTATTCGTGCGCTTGCTTTCCTCTGAATTGACGTGATGAACTTTGTACCTGCTTCGGTCTTTTGTGTGACTATCAAAGAATACGCCGCTCAACCGAGTAGGGTTTGCACACATCAGGAGTTTGTTGTTGTCGCCTGATAATGTACCGAGTACGGCTTCAAGGATATTATCCTCTACACCTGACGCCTCATCAATGATGAAAAGCATATTGTCCTCGTGGAAACCCTGTATATTCTCAGGTTTTGCCGCCGCTCTTGCAACAGCAAACCAACGCTTCTCATATCCTACAACATATACATAGGTCTTTGTCCACCGTAGTATTTCTGTAAGCAGTGGGGATTTGTCACGCCATTTTGATATTTCAGACCACAAAATATCGTTAAGCTGATGTTTTGTCGGAGCAATAGCAACAACCCTCGCATAAGGGAAACACGATAAAAACCACAATGCCGCGCCTGCTTCAAACGCTGTTTTTCCTACACCTTGACCCGAGCGGATTGTAACCCTCGGAGAAAGAGCAAGGTCTTTTCCTGCGTTTTCTTGCCAATCATCAGGCTCAAAGCCTAAAACCTCACGAAAAAATAAGCACATATCCTTTTTGTATAAAGGTATGCGTTGTCTAAAAAGTTCTTTTCTATTCATCGGTTTCAGCCTCCGCCACTTCAAGAACTGCAGACACCCAATCATCGACAGCCTCGCTCGTTTTCGATTTTCCTGACGCTTCTTTTGCGAGCCTCAGCTTTGCGAGGGCGTCAATACATTTGGTTTTCCGTCCCTGAATATTCGTCAATTCTCTTTCGAGTGCCTGAATAATGTTATATGTCGCTTCGGTTTTGGTTGTAACATCTACGGCATTTCCCGGCAGTCTGTCGCCGTTCTCGATTTTATCCTTTATCATTTCATCATATAAGGCTTTGTCTGCTTCGGCGGCTTCGCCCTTGCCAAAATCACGAGTAGTCTTTGTAGTCAATACCTCGCTGACAGCCAAGCCACCTTTTATGGATTTGTACTGCGTAATAGCCTTTAGTATTCGGCGCTCTCTTACGGAAAATAAGAAAATTTGTTCTTCGAGCATATCCTCCTCATCGGTAAGCATATCCTCAAGCATTCCTTTTTCCTCATCATCAAGAGTATCAAAATACACCTTAGACCAACCGCCGTGTTTCCAAGCGTTTTTGTTGCCGACAGGAGCGCCGCCGTTATTGCCTACGGCGTTTTTGTTGCCCGGCTGTCCGCCCCTTTTGCGTTTCGGAGCGTTCCCTTTCTTTCCGCTCCGTTTCGCTCCTTTTGATTTACCGTCTTTTTCGGCGTCCCATTTATCCTCAGACTTCCATTTTCGTATTCTGTTTTCAGGCACACCGAGCTCGGCGGCAATATCTTTTAATAAGCGGTTTTTTCCACTTTCAAGCCACAGTTCCTTTGCCTTATCCCTGTTCGGACTTCTCGCTCTCGGCATATCACCACCTCACAATGATTATTTTGTATTTTGAGTTGAATGTCTGAAATCAAAGTTTTGTTATAAACTCTGCCTTGCTGTATTCGCTGACATTCTTAGTCATCATATCAAGAAAATCGTCCTTTGAGAAATTCGACAATCTGAATATTTCCTCAGGTTTCATTCCGAGTTGCTTGCCGATTTCCTGAATTGTCTTGCCTGATTTCAGCAGCCTTTCAACGATTGCTTTCATCGGCTCTAACAAATGCGTACCTCTCGCTCTGTTATGCGTTACAGTGCCGTATATATCCTCGCTTTCCTCTGCGTGATTTACCACAACAACGGGCACCTTACCGCCAAGCAAAGAAAATAACGGCTCTTGACCTGCTACCGTCCACCTGTGGAAACCGTCAATAATCGTTCCGTCAGGTCTTATTACGATTGGCAAGGTCCAGCCGTTTGTCAAAATTGATTGTGTTAAAAGCTTCAGATTTTCCTTAGATACTTTATTCGGGTTATAGTCATTCGGCTTTATCTCATTACGATTTACCCATTTAAGCGTTGACAAAGGCGCGAACAACTTTTCTTTATCTGCCATTCTTCGCACCTTCTTTCATCGCCGCTTTAGCGTTATTTATATAACCGTTGTAAATGCGTTGAAATAATGCTCTGTATGTTCTCAACTTCGGATCACCGCTCATATACCCCTCATACATTTCTCGGCAATCCCTGTCTTGCAATATGGTATGTGTCTGCAGGAATAGATTTCTGTATGATTTCCATACCCTCAATTTATGCTTGCTCATACCACTATCAGGGTGCGAGAATATAACGAGCAATTCAGCTTTGTAATCTCTTTTCTTTTTATCTTGTTCAAGCTTTTTGCGAGTTCGGCTATTTCTGCCGAACATTTCGCTGTCCCAATACAATGCGGCCAGATATGCGTTAGGCTCTCTGCGTATGATACGCTCCATTAAATCAGGATAATATTCATTCATCTTGACTAAGCTTCTCGCTGTGTCGATAGAAAAGAATTGAGATACTCGCAATGCGGTTTTGGTTGAGCCTGATTGCCACAAAAAGAGGTATATTTCAGGAATATCAACCTTTTGCTCTTTCAGATAAAGCCATACATCATTATTGCTCCAATCATATATCGGCAATATCTGTTGTTTATTTGTGATGTTTTTTCCTGCCTGTACCATTAAGGCGAAGTTTTGCAACCTCTGTATTGACTCTGCCGTTCGTACTCCTGTTATGGTTATACCGTCAGCGCATACTCTCGGCAGGAAATCCTGATAAGCGTCTTTGCGTGGGCGTAGCCTCTTATGGGAGGTAATCGCACAACTCGGTATGCTTCGTACCCATACGTCCTTTTTCAAACTATCCCAACATATAAAACTCTCATCATTCGTTAATTCATTAAAACAGTTATAATGCTTGACCTCCAAACAATACCACTCGAATTTTGCTCCCAAAAGCAAAAATCTCTGTCGCCAAGCAAGTACGGTCTTTTCGATACAGGGGAATATTGCCTCCTCATCAATGAATTGTACCGTTAGCTGTGCAGGATTGATTTGTCCTTGCTGAATAAGATTTACAACAAGCTGCGCCAAGCATAGGCTGTCTTTTCCTCCCGAAAACGACATATAAACAGGCAGCTTGTTATTGAATACGTTTTTTATCCGTATTTCTGCCGCCTTTACAACATCAATATCCGAAACACACCTTTTTACAGCCATATCTTTTCACCACATTTCGGACATACGACATATTGCCGTTCTTCGGTGTCTGTATCAATTTCCTCCGATTGCTCATTTTCAGCAGCGGAGGAGGGGGGTTCCTTATTTTCTGTTTGAGGCTCGTTTTCGGCGCTTTCGCCTGAGTTATCCACGCTTTTGCTCTGTATATGCTCAATCTCATTTGTATCAAGCGTTCCATACTCGCAAATTTTCGCCGTAACGTCCTCAGCCTGAGCCACCATCGTTTTTAATATTTCTTCATCATATCCCGGTACATCGAGGTCATTTCCGAGTTCGTGCAAAAAGTCAGTGAGGGTATCTAAGTTTTCAATGCCTAAATTGAAAATTTTGTTATCGGCAATCATAAGCTTTTTCTTTTGATTTTCCGATAAACCATTTATTTTATATACATCAGCCTCATCAATGCCCGCCTTTTTCAATGCGGCAATTAAGCCGTTGCCGGCAAGCACCGTATTTTCCTCATCTACAACAACAGGGCGAATTTGTCCGAACATATTGATACTCCTGACAAATTCCTCAATCTGCTTTTCTGTGTGTATTCGGACATTCCTCTCAGGAATTTTCAGGCTGTCGATTTTCATTTTTGTGATTTTCATAATGCTTTCGCCTCCCTCCGTGAAATAACAAGGGCGGCTACGCCTGCCAATAAGACGTTTATAATGCTTCCTATGGTCTTATATATGGCAATATTGAAAATCGTCCCGTAGGCGAATATAGGGAAGCCTACGAGCAATGTAATGACTATTCCGAACACAACACCGTTTGCGGTCAATTTTACGCCTTTCAGCGTCATAATCGTTGGCAAAAGCGTTGAGGCTCTGAATGCTCCGTATATCAGGAATAAATGCGTTACTGTCAAATGCGGAATATTCGCAATCAGGATTGATGCTCCCAAAACGACAAGCATTGTTATTTTTGACTTTTTCAAGGTGAAGCCGTTGACGTCTGCAGAAAGTGAAGCAACCGAGCAAAGGTTACTGTCAACGGTTGATAATAACCCTGATATAACCATAAACAAAAACGGCAACACCATCCACGTCGGCAATAAGCTATTGATAACCTCAAAATTGATAATGCTCATATCCGATATATGCAAACCGTTTCCTGCGGCAACATATCCAAGTATTCCCATTGTCAGCGGTACAATGCTGAAAAGCACTGCTCCGACGCCAAAGGAAACGCCTATCTTACTTTTCTTTACCGAAAAGGCTCTTTGCCAAAAGCTTTGGTCGCCGAATGGTCCTGAAATCAAACCTATTGCGGACGGTAAGCCGAAGCCTAAGAATATATCCAAGCCGTTTTTATCGAATAGGCTTGTAAACTCTTTTGAGATACCACCTAAACCGTCAACGAGGCTCTGTCCATTGCCTTTTATGATGAACACATACCCAAGAAAAGCCGCACAGGCTACGAGCATAAACACCATTTGCACAGCGTCCGTAATAACCGACGCCTTTATTCCTGAAAATTGAGCGTAGGAATAAGCGATTACCGCAAGAATGATTGTTATTATCCAAAACGGCATTCCTGTTATTGCGCTCAGGAGCTTTCCTCCTGCCAATAGCTGAACGGCTGTCGATAAAAGCGACAAAATGCCAAGCTGCGTAATGTACGCTTTTTTCACCTTATCGGATTTGTACTTTTCAGCCATATATCCTGATAGGGTAATTCCTGCCGGCATTTCATTCCTGATACGCTTTGCAAAGGGTATAAATAAAATAAGACATAGCACATTCGGCACCAAAAACCAAAATAGTCCCGGTAAACCACTTGTGTATGCCTTTTCGGTTGAGGTAAACAGAGCAGGCGCCCATATCCACGTTGCCGCAACACTTAAAGCCGTTGCATTCGCTTTCAGATTGTGATTGCCTGTCAGATACCCTGCGGCCGTTTTCTCTCTGCGAGTAAACAACAAGGTTGTTGCTATCATAACCGCCGCATAAATTGTTAATACAATTACTCCATACATTTGTTAAATCCTCCTTATGTTCAAGACGAAACATATAGGAGGGAGCTTTCAATACATACGCCTTGTAATTTATATCTTTTGAGTGTATGCCTCCTTTCGATATAAAGTTAAAGCCGACACCCTCGAAAGGTATGTCGGCTTTGACGTATGGCGAAAATCAAAATTTTACAAGTACAGGATAACACATTTTCTATTGCCCTGTCAATGCCCTCTTTTTGCCCTGGGAGGACTGAGAAAATATTACTTGCATTTTACACCGTCTATGCCGAAAATAAGAGCCGATAATTTATCTACTGCGGCGTCTACGTCCTTATAGACAGTGCGCTCATCAATACCCTCTATGTCCGCTATCTGCGAAGCCGTAAGAGCCTCATCATCAACATACATAGCCGATATAACCCTAAACCGTCTTATGTATTCGGGTTTCCCTGATTGCTCACAATAAATTTCATAAAGCCGCAACATATCGCTAACGTGAGTAACTATGATCCGAGTTCTCGCAACACTCTTTTTGATACTCTCCACAAAAAGGCTATTATTGCTTATCTTTTCGGACGACATCATCATTTCCTCGAATACCTGATATGCGTCCTCGTCAATATCCTGTAACTCTGCAACAGCATTTTCAGAATGTAATTTGAACATACGAAAATTGCGTAACAGTAATTTCGTATTACGCAATTTTCGGTTGTGTCGTTCGGAAAGCTGCTTTTGCCGTTCCTTTTCCATTATGTTGATTGCAGTTTTCGCTCCAATTTCAGCCGCTAACTTGATTACATCAGCCTCGGCAGGTTCGGGAGCATTACCTTTTTGAGTGGTATCCATTGAGCATTCCTCCTTAATCTATTGACTTGTTTTATTTTTTATGCTATAATAGATTTTGTCAGTGAGGGAGTAACTGCGCTATTGCGCGGAATGCTCTCTTTTTTGTTTTTAATTAAAGCTTACCGATGTAATTCGCATTGCGTTTATCGGCACATATTCAGGCAGTCCGTCAAGCTGATAACGAAATTCAACCTTGCCGCTTTTGCAATAGTGAATACAAGCAATATCCGTTATCGTATGTACTTTGCCTGTTTCTGAATTCTGTACCTTGTCGCCTATTTCAAAGGGCGAAACCGCCCTGAAAGCAGCTATGTTCATTATAATTCCTCCATATCTATCTCAGGAACAGCCTCGCCGCTCTCTGCCGCCTCTGTCGGTTTTTCGTCTGCAGGAGCAGCTTCGGCTTCTGATGTCGTATTTTCAGCAGGAGCAATACCGATTATTGTTTTGATAGCGTCTTTGAAATTCTCATATCCCGGAATATCATCAGGAGCCAATCCTGTTTTGGTAACAATGACCTTTTTTGTTGTCGGACCGTCCGAGTTCCTCACAACCTCAACCAATACATAGTCGCCCTCCTGAACGTCAATATCGGCTCTGTATGTATAATCTCTGCCGCGCGGATTTCCATCTGCGTCTAAAAATTTACAAAATATCAATTTACTCATTTTTATCTTCCTTTCTCTTTTTACCTTCAAGCACATCTCGCACCTGAAACATTTTATCTGCCGCCTCGTGCAACATCTCATTTGTCGTGCCGTTTCCGACTTCCACAAGAGTGTCTAAGACACTTTCAATTAAACCCATAACGTGTGGATTGTTTTGAGCATCTAAAAATCTTATTTCTTCGGGATAGCACCTGTTCACCGTTCCGTCCTCATACTCCACAATAGCGAATGTGCATTTTATAACGCCGCCCGGTCTACCGCCAACCATAGGCGAGGGGGCGACAATGTCTGAATACTCAACCCACTTATGAAAAAATGCTGTTTTACCCCTTACAAGGCAAGGGCGCAACTCTGCAATTTTCGGTAAAGGTTTTAGCGGGCATTCTTTCGGTGTATCATATTCGCTCCAAGTGATTTTTGCTTTCTTTAGGTTACAATCGAATTCTTGCGGTCTTGTATTCGTTCTCGGAATGGAGTGTATGCACGCCATACAACAATCGGGCATTTTGTCTGTATATGTACTCATTGTACTAAGCCCTCCTGTTCCACAAAGCAACGGCTTCATCTTCCGTTTGCTCTGCCGATTTATATTTCCCTTCGCCCTCTAAAAATACGTTTGCACCACAATCGTTACAAGAGAAGAAAAATTTACGATTATTCAAGTTCTTATGTTCGGTATGCAATAATGATATTGCTTTCCCACCACAGAACGGGCAAGGTTTTAATTCTACATCATTTTTCATCATAGACCTCCTCTAATTTCTTTTTGCCGCTGTTATCTCTTAAATCATCTGTAAAAAGAGCAAGCAGACTAAAAAGAGAAATCCACCAATGCTGAAACATAACCGCCATAACCGAAAAACAGATTATGGTTGCGACATTTTCAACCATACTTTTTATTTGTGCGCCTTTCACTTGTCAATCCTCCTTATTTTTCTTTGAAACAATGCCACACGAGACCGTTTGACATTACTACCGTTCCAATGTAGTCAGCTTTTTCTATGTCTGAACGAGTATGTCCCGTACCCGCTATCAGGATAGTTGTATCCTTGAATGGACCTTCTTGCGATATGCTATGAAGGTCTAAGTCCGTTTTGTAGTACATTACGAGCCTGCCGTTCTGTTCTTTTACAGAAATAGGCTCAACTTCGTTTCCCGGCAAGGATAATATTTGTTTATCCTGAATGGATAATGGTTGTTTAAGTATTGTCACCTTTATTTCTCCTTTTCTTTTCCTTGATATATTTCCTCACAAGCCCCACATCTCTATCCATAACAGACAAATGCTTTTGAGCCTCGTGTTTTTTATATATTACAACCGTTCTTTTATCCTTTTTTGCTCGCAAGACCTCGCAACTAATCTCGTGTGGTTTTTGAATTTCAAATCCCTGAGAAGCAAGCCATTCAGTAAAATCCTCCAACTTATGGATTGCGAGCAATTGTCTATTCGCCATTTCTAACCTTCCTTTCTTATACGCTCTAACTGCCGATTTATCTTTTTGTCAATTAAATCATCAATTTTGTCAGCAGCGTTATATCCTGCTTCGTTGAACAGATACACCAACTGCCACAACATTATTTGGACATCTGCAACCTCTTCAAGTACATCATCAGCCAATTTCTGAAAATCCTGTCCTAAAGTAGTGTGTTCCGCTCGGCGAAATTTCAATATCGCTTTCATCAATTCCGACATTTCCTCGATTGCGATATCGGTCTGAGCGTCAAAGCCGTATTCTTTAGCAATTTTCATAACTTCCATTGAGCACTCATATGCTGATTTTTTGTTATTTTTCATTTTTGCTCACCTCCATTACTCCATATACACAGCACCGCACTTTTCACATTTGCCGTGAAAATGTCCGTTAATTTTCGCTCTTGTTCCAGATACACTGTCCTTGTCGCCGCATATAACACAGTCTTTGTGCTCAATTTTAGACGGCTTTTCAAACTCCTCGATTTTTTCATCGTGTATAAAACGCTGTCCACAAAACACGCATTGGTATGTACTATACGGCATTTCGCCGCAACGCGGACATTTCGGCTCTCCATTCTTTATAATTTCATCAGTCATCCCATTAAAACTATCAATCCATTCAAGCGGAACAGGCTTACGCAAACCTCCAATCGGACATATAATATGTTCACAAATCCACCGCCCGAATTTATATGAAACTGACCACTTCCACCACATTTCCAAATTCCAAGACCATCTGTATTTGTGGTATTTACAGCCCTTGTCGTTTGCGCTCACAGGCTCATCTTTATGAATGCTCAGGCACTTCGCTGAAACTCCCTTGCGCGGCTTATAGCTAATATCAGCTAAACTATTCTGTTCTCTTGCTTTTAAGCCTTTCGCCTTTGCGTCCCGCCAATCTTCGATGTATCGAAAGCAAGATTTACATTTTCTTTTCATCGTACCCCCTCCTGCATTTCTTTTTTGAAGCAATCAGGACATAATATAAATTCGCCGCTGTTCATCATTTTTTCATATTCCGGCAAACCTATAGCTTCTTTCAAACATTTACTACAAAATGTTTCCCCGCATTTCTCACAGCTCCACATATCGCCATTTATATCATCTGTTGCATTCCATTCTCCTTGAAAACCACATTTGAAACAGGTATATTTTTCAGGTTCCGCCGCTCCTGCCGTATCTTTAATTCTGCAGACAGCCTTCAAAATCCCGTGTGCAAGTTCAACCTCGCCGTTCTGAAATTTCTGTTCTGCGTACTCTCTCAAATCCTTTTCGAGAAAATCAACGGAAAAGACTTCCGCTTTTGGCTGACGATCAATAATACCGAGAATTTGCACAACCTCATTGTGTCGTTCAAATCCTGACGGCGTTTTCTGCTTATGTTCAAGAATTTCCTCCCTGAGAACATCAGCATTTATATATTTACTCACGTTTTATTCCTCCAATCGTTTTATATCTGCATTGTTGCGTTTTCGCATTTGAAAAGTTATACCGAGCAGAACGGCCTTTACACCGGCAAGCTGCTTGTCGGTATCCTGCTTTTCGAGCCTTAGTCGGCAATTCTCTGTTTCTAAGCTATTAACCTTGTGCGCCTGTCGCCAATATGAAAGCTGTGTTGAATGTTGCCTTTTTCTCAATCGCTTGTTCTCGACTATGCAGAGAGCAATAATGACAAGCTCTATAATTGTTATAAAAAGCATTATTTTCATTTTGCTGACACCTCTTTGCCCTTTTTGTTCGACTTCATTATAAACTCATATACTTCGCTAATGCCTTTTGATATTCTTTCCGAAAGAGCATATTGTCTTGATGATAAATCATAGTCCCATATTTCGCCAGTTTGCGTATTTATTGTACCTCTAACCACTTCGCTTCCGCG
>CAJUFV010000109.1 GCA_910585795.1 uncultured Clostridia bacterium
TCCTTATTAAGCTGACAGCGTCTGCCCGCGCCGCTGTAAAACCTGCACTGCGTACAGCTTATATGCGGCACGTCATGCCAGTCTATGGGAAAGCCGACACGCAGTGTAACAGTTCCGTATACATAACCTTTAACACCGCTGTCAAATTTGCTCATCATATACCTTCCCATACAGCTGTACGCTCATGGTGTTCAATACAGCTGTCACATATTATATTTCCGTCAAATATGTAATAGCGCTCATCCTCAAAAACAGGCGCGCCGCATTCCGGACAACTAAAACATTTTCTCGGCTCATATTCTTCCGGCTCGCTGTAATGGTCGGCTTCCATTGCCGATAATGCCATCGGGTCATTATTCCTATAAATCATTTGACAAACCACTCCTTTTCTGATAAAATATTAGCATGATATATTTTTATATATCGCTCATTTGACCGTTTTGAGTTGCAGGCTCAGCGGTCTTTTTTTCTATGAAATTTATGTACGGGTTACCCTTGTTATAGTCTATAACCATTTGAAAATCTGTACCATCATTAACTCTTACTTCTGTAAATTCATCTAGTATATTAAGATGTTTTCTCACATCTCCTACTAAATAGTTTTTTGCTTCCATTTTCATCACCTCCTAAACTTCCACTGCGTCACCGCAACATTTCGGACAGATACATGACACTGCGCCACTGTATACAACCTGCTTCGACCAATAATATCCGCAGCCTTTACAACTCAGAAACGCTATACGCTGTTTTTGACTAACTGCTGCTTTTATATTCCTCTGCCTTGAACGCCTTAATGCTTCATAATCCTTCGCCGCACTCATATTACCGCCTTCGCTTTTCCGCATCCATCTGCTATTCTAACGCCCATGACGCTGAATCCGCTTTCTGTTTTTGCAGTCCCCAGAAGCGTATAGCCCTTGTACAAATATTCCTTTTCCAGTTGCCTGTCCTTCGCCGGCACCGCTACAATGTCACCGAGCCTTGCAAACAGCTTATATTTCTGCATTTTCCTCATACTCCTTTGCCATTACTCCTTTCACAGTATAATTTTGCCTCGGATGCTTACTCCGCTCCACAAAATATTCGTCCTGCTCTGGAAATACTATCTTCTTAAAATACTCAGCCTTGCTCATTCGTCCTCCCCTCCTTTCACTGCTGCAAGCATAAAACAGCCTGCTATGATAAGCGCAGCCGCAAATATACTCATACGCTTTTCTCCTTTCCTTTCGTTAACCCACAAGCATAAGTAAGCCGCTCCGTGAACATTGCTATAACATCATGGAAACGCTTATTGTATTTTTTATGGATTCGGAGCAGCTTGCCTATGCTCATGGGCTGGTGTTATAACTATGCGTATTTATAACTATTTACGTGTTCCGTTTCACGCCATTTCTCGTATTTGCGAATATCTACATACCACTTATGGCCTTGCTTATATGCAGGGAATCCTCGTGTATGTATCCAGCGTTCAACAGTATTCTCCGGTATTCCGTACATCTGACGGAACGTCTTTAAATCTGCCTGTCTTATTTCCGGCATTTCTCTCACTCCCTTCAAAATTTATGCTAATTTACTTTCCCATTCATTCAACACATCTTCACATATCGCAAGTACAGCTTTTGCCTGAGGGGTAACGTCACGACCGTTAATGTACTTTGACAGCACTGTTGGGTCAAGCTTCGGATATCCGCGTTTACGAATTTCATCAAGTAAATCCACCTGCTTCTTGTTTAATTCAAGCAGTTTAATTTTTATATTCATCTTATCTCACCTTCTTTCATTAAATTTCTAAATGTTGTTGCTTAATCATCAAGTTTATGATATACTTGTCTTGTCGAACAATGCCGTAATGTATTTGCAGTAGCTTTTTATTTTGCGGCTGTTGTTAATTCACTTGATGATTATATTATAATACAGATATTTCTGTATGTCAATACATTTTACAGAAATATCTGTAAAATGTTATTTTGCACAAAAACAGGAGGTGAAATCTATGCAAAACTTACTATTATCTACACGCATTAAGGAACAATGCAAGATTAATCAAATAGCTATTAAAACCCTACTTGAAAAGTGTGATATGAATAGAAATACAATTTATGATTTAGAAAAAAAAGGAGCTTTTCCCTCATCAGACAGGTTATCACGCATTGCTGATTATCTTGATTGTTCTGTTGATTACCTTCTCGGACGCACTGATATACCAGAGATAAACCGAACTGCTAAAGTTATCAGCATAGCCGAACAGTTTGAAAAAGCTGATAATGCAAAAGTGGCGGCTTATGGTGAGGGTACACATACGATAGACAATAAAAAAACTACAAAATAATGCCTACCGTTCCTCTTTGTGGAATTACATTAGAATAGAAAAGGATAAAAGTATGAATTTATTATTACAACTTGCTATAATACCATTATTATTTTTCATAGCAATGGGACTGTGCGTTCTTATAAAACGCAAATTCGGAGAGCACTTAAAAATATTTAGATTTAAAAAATTACTAACATATATTGCAAGTATTGTTTTTGTTTTGATATGTATTCTGATATTTAATCGCAGCTTTTTTGTTGAACAACCAATATCAGATATTATATTGACTATATTAGCAATACCTGTTATATCTTTTTTTGCCGGAGCCGTTGTCTATACTGTAACAAAGATAGTGATTGAATCAATATTAAAATCCATTCTTGAAACAAACACACATGATTATTCTGATAAAATCAGAGAGAAATCTTTTTTAATGGCTTGGACTGTAGCTTCTGTTACATTTATAGGAATTATTATATACACTAATCTTAGTTAAAATATATAAAAGGCGACA
>CAJUFV010000110.1 GCA_910585795.1 uncultured Clostridia bacterium
CATCATATGTTTCACGATTTACAATAATTTTTGCATTTCCATCCGAGACAGATACTACAGCAGGTCTTGGAATTCTATTATAATTACTTGCCATGGAATAATTATATGCTCCAGTTGCAAGCACTGCCAGAATATCTCCTGTCCTTATTTCAGGCATCATAACGTCTTTTATAAGAATATCGCCGGATTCACAGCACTTACCAGCAATTGTAACCTTTTCTGTTCTATCAGCACCTGCATTATTTGCAACTACCGCTTCATATTCTGATTCATATAAAATATATCTCGGATTGTCACCCATACCACCGTCTACAGATACATACTTTCTAATATCTTTAATATCCTTAATTCCGCCTACTGTATACAGCGTAATACCGGCAGGAGCAATAATTGAGCGTCCCGGCTCCATAAGTATAAATGGAAGCTTTATAGCTCTTGCTGCCGCAGTTTTCTTCACAACCTCACTAACATGCTGCATATATTCATCATACGGCACTGGGTCATCCTTTTCAGTATACATAATACCGTAACCGCCGCCAAGATTCAAACAGTCAATCTCAAGGTTAAGCCTGTCCTTCAAATCACCGATAAAATTCATCATAATTTCAGCAGCCTTACAAAACGGCTCTATATCAAATATCTGTGAGCCTATATGACAATGCACACCATTCACTCTCACATTTGACATTTTACTGGCCTTTTCAATTATGTCAAAGGCCTCACCGTTTTCAAGAGCAACTCCGAATTTTGAATCTATCTGTCCTGTCTGAATAAAACTATGTGTATGCGCGTCAACCCCAGGCTTTATTCTAAACATTATGTTTTGAACAATCCCATGACTTTTCGCCGTCTCATTCAAGCTTTCAAGCTCATAAATATTATCAACAATGATATTCCCTACTCTATTTTTTACAGCCAATTCAATTTCATCAGCTGTCTTATTATTACCATGGAAATACACCTTGTCCATAGGAAATCCGGCCTTTATAGCAGTATACAGTTCACCACCTGATACTACATCAACACCCAGTCCCTCCTCATTAACAAGTCTGCATGTGTAAAGGGAGCAGAAAGCCTTGTTTGCATAAAGAACAAGTCCGTTTCCTTCATAATATTTATCTATCGCATGTTTATAAACACGGCAATTCTTTCTGATTAAATCCTCGTCAAGCACATATAGAGGAGTCCCAAACTCCTTTGCAAGCTCAACAGTATCATTTTTACCTATAACAAGATGATTTTTCTTATTTACAGTCAAGTTCTCCGATACAAACATTCCTTCTCACACCTTCTTCATAATTTACCAAGTTATACTTATCCCTGAGTGCCGTCCGGCTTCAACTCATCGCATAGCTCAGTTTTTTCTATTTTTTTATCTTCGCGTATAATTTTAGGCGGTTTACCGTCTGTTATACATTTTTTATTTATAATTACCGTCTTTATACTGTCATCTGATGGCGCCTCATACATAATATCAGAAAGGGACTCTTCTATAATAGAACGAAGTCCTCTTGCTCCGGTATTACGCTCAAGCGCTTTATCGGCAACAGCCACTATTGCATTATCCTCAAATTCAAGCTTTATACCGTCAAACGCAAATAGAGCTCTATATTGCTTTATAAGAGCATTTTTAGGTTCTATGAGTATTGTTATAAGTGTCTTACGGTCAAGCTTTGCCAGTTTCGCAAATACTGGAAGCCTTCCGATAAATTCAGGAATAAGACCGAACTTAAGTAAATCCTGAGGAATAATATTTTCCAACAGCTCTGTCATATTTATTTCTTTTTTACTTGTAACTTCAGCACCAAATCCCAGTCCTTGCTTCCCCGTGCGACTCTGAATTATTTTTTCCAGTCCGTCAAACGCGCCTCCGCAAATAAACAGTATATTTGAGGTGTCAATCTGAAGAAATTCCTGATGAGGATGCTTTCGTCCTCCCTGTGGAGGAACCGATGCAACAGTTCCCTCAAGCATTTTTAACAATGCCTGCTGAACACCTTCTCCGCTTACGTCACGAGTAATAGACGGATTCTCTGATTTTCTTGCAATTTTATCAATTTCATCTATATATATTATACCACGCTCTGCCGCTTCAATATCATAATCCGCCGCCTGTATAAGCTTAAGCAATATATTTTCTACATCCTCGCCTACATATCCTGCCTCTGTAAGAGCTGTAGCGTCAGCAATTGCAAACGGTACATTCAAAATTTTTGCAAGGTTCTGTACAAGAAACGTTTTTCCGCTTCCAGTGGGTCCTATCATTAGTATATTACTTTTCTGAAGCTCCACATCATCGGCCATATCAGAATGTTCTATTCTTTTGTAATGATTATATACCGCTACCGAAAGAATTTTTTTTGCTTCTTCCTGTCCTACTACATATTCGTCAAGAAACGCTTTAATTTCCTTCGGCTTAGGCAGTTCCTCTGATGCAAATCCGCTTTTGTTCTCAAACTCTCCTTCAAGTATGTGATTACACATATCCACACACTCGTCGCAGATATAAACGCCCGGTCCTGACAGAAGCTTATTAACCTCTGATTCAGGCTTTCCGCAGAATGAACATCTGAAATGTTTTCTCTCGTCCATATTTGTACTCCTTTATTTGGAAGCTTTTGCTGTTATAATTTCGTCAACAAGTCCGTATTCCTTAGCCTCCTGAGCCGTCATAAAATTATCACGTTCGGTATCCTCGCACAGTTTTTCATATGTTTGACCTGTACGCTCAGCAAGAATTTCATTCATCTTTTTCTTTGTCTCTACAAGGTGGTCTGTATAAATTTTTATATCAGTTGTCTGTCCGCTGAGTCCTCCGCCTGATATAAGAGGCTGATGAATCATAATTTCACTGTTAGGAAGAGCAAATCTCTTTCCTTTTGCACCTGCAGCAAGTAAAAATGCGCCCATACTCGCAGCCATACCAATGCAGATTGTAGATACGTCACATTTTATATACTGCATTGTATCATATATCGCCATCCCTGCCGTAATAGAGCCACCAGGACTGTCTATATAAAACTGAATATCCTTATCCGGATCTTTCGCTTCAAGATAAAGCATCTGAGCAACAACAAGACTTGATGTTGCGTTATCTACCTGGTCAGCCAGAAAAATAATTCTATCCTCAAGTAATCTTGAATAAATATCATATGAACGCTCACCTCTGTTGGTTTGTTCAACAACCATTGGTACTAATGCCATAACACTATTCATCCCCTTTTATATACAACTATTTATTATTTTACCGAAGCATTATTTACAATCATGTCAATTGTTTTTTGAATTTCAAGCTCTTTTCTTATATTATCAGTTTCAACGTCACTAAGAGCCTCTTTTAATTTATCAAGCTCCATATTATACTTCTTTGCCATATCAACAAGATGAAGCTCAACCTCTTCAGGTCCCGCTTCAATGCCTTCTGCCTTCTTGATTGCTTCAAGCACAAGAGAACCGCTTATTTGCTTTTTTGCCTGTTCAGTAAACTGAGCTCTGAATGTCTCCATTGTCTGGCCTGTGTACTGCATATACATATCAAGATTTAGACCCTGATATGAGATTCTCTGAGCAAAATCATTAACAATATTATCAATCTGCGCTTCAAGCATTGCGTCAGGAATTTCAAATTCAGCATTTTCAACAGCTTTATCTATAATAGCGTTTTCAGTTTCTGACTTTGCCTTATTTTGAGCTGCTTCCTCAAGTTTTCGGCGGACATCCGCTTTATATTCATCAAATGTGTCAAACTCACTTACTTCACTTGCGAAATCATCGTCAAGCTCCGGTAATTCGCGCTTTTTAATTTCATTTACCTTTACTTTAAAGACAGCGTCCTTACCCGCAAGATTATTCGCATGGTATTCTTCAGGGAAAGTAACCTTAACTTCTACATCTGCTCCCGTTTTTACACCTATAAGCTGTTCCTCAAAACCCGGAATAAACGCGCCCGAACCAATTTCAAGCTCATATCCTTCGCCTTTACCGCCTTCAAACGCGACATCGTCAACAAATCCTTCAAAATCAATGACTGCTATATCGCCATTTTCAACTGTCCTGTCATCAACTGTAATTAATCTTGCGTTCTTCTTTTGAGCTGCTCCAATATCTTTATCAACATCCTCATCTGTTACAGTATAGTCAATTTTATCCACTTCTATACCCTTGTATTCGCCAAGAGTAACCTCCGGCTTAGTTGTCACTAATGCAGTGAATACTACCGGCTCACCTGTCTTAATTTCATCCACGTCAATCTCTGGTCTTGCAACAGCTTCAATGCCGGACTCGTCAAGAGCTGCTCCATAAGCTGTCGGAAGTACATTATTGATTGCTTCATCATAAAATACTGCTGCTGTATAATATTTTTCTATTATTTTTCTTGGTGCCTTACCATTTCTGTAACCCGGTATTTTGAACTTTTTGGCATTTTTCTTATATACCTGATTTATTGCCTTGTCAAATTCCTCAGCGCTAACCTCAAAGGTTAATTTAACAAGATTTTTTTCAATTTGTTCGTTTTTCACTGCCATAGTGATATTATCCTCCTTTTTGTCCTTTTTAGGACATATTAACATAGCGTATATTATATCACTTCTTTTTAGATATTTCAATTCTTTTTTTGAATTATTTACAACTTTTTCATATTTTACACTTCATTTGCTATTGCTGATGTATGCTATTAACAAAAATATATACATATATATGTTTTCTTATAAAAAACAGCATATTGCTACAAAGCAATACGCTGTTTTTGTCTTGTCATACAAACTATTATAAAAATTTAATATAACCGTCTGTTATAAACCAATATTATTTATATTTACCCTTTTATTCTATAACAAGCTGAAATTTAATATTTCCCTCATACGCAGGAGTATAATTAGTACAGTTTACTCCTTTTTGAATAAGACTGGAAAGCATTAGTGACAAATTAGCTGAATCTGTCGTATATAAATCTCCGCTGACATCATGTGAATGTTGCATAATTACATCCATAGCCTCATCGATATCCTCAGAAGATATTTTGATTTTTCCTATCGCTTTTTTACTGTCTTCATCCTCACCTTCAGCAGGCGGCTCATATTTGGCAATCATAAGCTCATTTTCATCAGCTATAGAATAGTCATACTGAACGCTTCTTCTATTTTCATTTGCTATATCATCCGGTTCCTCACTTAAAACCATAATACCGCTTTCATCGCCAGTAATACTTGCCATAGCAATATTATTGTCAATTACAGACACATCATCCGCTGACATTTCCTCAGAAATGATATTAGACACATAGTTTTCAGCCTCTTGCTTTACTTCAATTTTAGAAGCCATAATATTTTTAGGTACTTTTTTATCCGAAGAATCAGGCACACTTGATTTCATAGCAGGTATAATAGCATTGCTTCCGTACAAATTATCTGATACCGTTTTATCTGCGCTATTTTCATCTAAAGTATTATTTCCGGTTATTTCCTCAGGCACATCCGGCTGAATACCAGCCACATTAACCAGCGGTGTTATCTGAGGTACAGCGTTATTGTCAATTTGGGTTTCGTTGTATGCGGTACCGTCTTCACTGCTTGGCATTTTTTCAACAAATCTCATACCATTTGAGGTTATTATAGCAACAAGTGCTAGACAAGCTGCTGCTACGCTATACTGACGCCGATTTTTATACATATTTGACGCAATTCTTGATATCATACTGAGTTTTTTTCGTTCCTCCGCATCAATACGCACATTCAACTTTTCTATAAAATCTGACGACAGCTCTATTTTCGGGAGAGATTTCGAAGTTTCAATTATTGAAAGCATAAAATCCAGCTCCCTGCCGCAGCCTTTACATTCAGCCGCATGCATTGTCATTTCAAGCTTTTCATCTTCGGTCAGATTTTCATAGTTGTCAATATATTTTTTAAAAAGTTCGCAATCCATTATTTCTCCCCCTTTCCTTGTATTTCTTCTTACACTATATTAGACGCAAAAAACTTTAAAAAAGTTCCCGTTTTGTTATCAAAATTTTCTTTAATGAACTTCTTGCTCTATTTATTCTTGATTTTACCGTTCCCTTTGGTATTCCAAGCATTTCTGCTATATCATCATAGCTCATACCTTCTATATCACACATTGTTATAACCACTCTGTATTCTTCTCGAAGCTGAGATATAGCGTCTTTCACCGCTCTTTGTCGTTCAGTCAATTCTATATTTTCCTCAGGTGTAGGCGAATCATCAGGAATATCTATGTCATTGTCTTCCCCCATCATATTAGATATACTTATAACCTTCGAGGTTTTCTGCCGCTTTCTCAGTATATCAGAGCATACATTCGTGATTATTCTGTACAGCCATGTGTTGAAGGAGGATTCTTCTTTAAATGAACCGATATTTTTATATACTCTCACAAAAACTTCCTGAGCCGCATCATACGCGTCCTCACGGTCAGACAGCATACTGTATGCTATATTTACAACCTGAGACTGATATATCTCAAACAACCTATTAAAAGCTTCTCTGTTACCTTTTTTACATTTTTTTATAAAATCATTTTCAGTCAAAAGTCCTTCACCACCTCTCATTTAAATTTTATCTGATTTATCAGAATTTACTTATTCTATTCGTATATATATCATAGTACGCTTTAATATCATCCATACAGTCCCCACTGAACTTGTCAAGAAATGCTTTTGCAATCTCAAACGCGACAACTGCCTCAACCACCACAGAACAAGCTGGAACAGCGCATACATCACTTCGTTCAACGGTAGCCTTATGCTCAGACTTATCTTTAATATTAACGGTTCTCAAGGGATTATAAAGCGTTGGTATTGGCTTCATAGCTGCTTTTATAATAATAGGCTCGCCGTTTGACATACCGCCTTCAATCCCTCCGGCATTATTTGTAATTCTGTAATAGCTGTTTTTATAAGCTATTTCATCATGAACACGCGAGCCTGATACACTGCTCACACCAAAGCCCATGCCTATTTCCACACCCTTGATAGCCTGTACGCTCATTACAGAAAAGGCTATATTGGCATCAAGCTTTCTGTCATAATGAACATAGCTGCCAAGTCCGGCAGGCACACCTTTGACTATTGTCTCAACAATACCTCCGCAGCTTTCACCACTTTTTTTTATATTATCAATATATTTCATAGCTTTTTGAGCCGCAGCTTCATCACAAAATCCAACAGGAGAATTCTTCACTCTCTCAAAAAAGTCTTCTGAATTTATATCTAATCTATCCTCAACCTCTCCTATTCTTTTTACATGGCAAAAAAACTCAATACCAAACGGTTCTAAAACCTGACGCGCAAGCGCTCCAGCCGCAACCCTTGCGGCTGTTTCTCTTGCGCTGGCTCTCTCAAGCACATTTCTTAAATCAGAATGATTATACTTCATACCGCCTGTAAGGTCAGCATGACCCGGACGGGGACATTCAACTGTCTTTTCATCGTTGGACACTTCTGTTCCCATAATATTTTCCCAGTTTTTCCAATCCTTATTTTCTATTTTTATAGCTATCGGACTTCCTATGGTCATTCCTCCACGAATTCCCGAAAGAATTTCTGCTGTATCCTTTTCTATCAGCATTCTTCCTCCGCGTCCATAACCTAACTGACGCTTCGCAAGCTGCTCATTGATTTTATCAAGACTTATTTTTACTCCGGCCGGCATACCTTCAATTATGACAGTAAGACATTTACCATGAGTTTCTCCTGCTGTAAAATATCTAAGCATCTTTTTTTCTCCATTCAATTAAATAATCGATATTACTAATATTATAATACCCACAATATA
>CAJUFV010000111.1 GCA_910585795.1 uncultured Clostridia bacterium
CAGGGCGGAAGTCATATGCCTGCTAATAATTTGTATGGTTATCTTAAAGTGTATAAAGGATATAATGATAAATTTATTTTACAGGTATTTACACAACCAGATAATGCTAATGGTCATGATGTATATATAAGAAAGATGGATGGAAAATCATGGGGGAGCTGGTCAATAGTTGTCGGCAATGCTGATACAGTCGATGGAAAACACGCTTCCGATTTTTCTCTGTCAACTTATACTCACGGTGAGGCTACGACAAGTGCAGCGGGGTTTATGAGCGCCGCCGATAAGCTGGCTCTTGCCAATAAAAATTTGAGAAACGGTAATACTTATGCTGATACTTTTTCCACAACTTTAACAAATACACATGCATGTTGGAATAAATGGTGCATTGTATCAGGAACAGGAAGCATGATTAATAATTCCCCCATAACAGAAAGTGAATTTGTCTGGTTCGAGGTTTTTACAGGAGGTATATCTAACAGAGCTTTTCAAATAGCGATAAGCTGTCGCTATACTCAAAAAATATTTATCAGATATAATAATAATAGTAAATGGAGCGATTGGTTTAATATAGCAGACGGTGGGAATGCTGACACCGTTGATGGTAAACATGCGGAAGATTTTGCGGAAAAGTCTGATTTGGCAGTCAGGAAAGGAATAGGGAATAATTCGGCTGTTATTGGTGATTCCAATAATACAGCGGACGGAGTTAATTCATTTGCTTTTGGATGGGATGCGCATGTCGGCAATGATAAGACACAGTATTTTGACTGTGCTGTCGGAAGCGGCGTTACGGCAAACGGAGGCAATTCGGTCGCTGTTGGAAGTTTGTCATCAGCATCGCATCCGCAGAGTATTGTCATAGGAACTGGCTTAAAAACATACGCTGACAATCAATTTATATGCGGAGTGAGCAATAAAGGAGGTACAAGCAGCAATGATATATTCATAGTCGGCAATGGATTTATAGGAGATATAGTCGGTTCTAATGCTCTCCGGCTGACAAAATCGGGAGAATTGAACATAGCCGGGAATCTTTCCTCAAACGGAGCCGATTATGCCGAGTATTTTGAGTGGCTTGACGGCAATTGTAATAACGAAGACAGACGAGGTCTGTTTGTAACACTTGACGGTGAAAAAATACGTCCGGCAAGCGCTGATGATGATTATATTCTTGGTGTTGTGTCATCAACGCCATCGGTAATAGGAGACAGTCGGTCGGAAGAATGGAAAGGTATGTATATGACCGACATTTTTGACAAAAAGCTGACTAAGGAAGTTTACATAGAAGAAACAGAGAATGAAGACGGCGTTGTAATTCCCTCTCATACTGAAACAAGATATATACTTAATCCGGAGTATGATTCCGAAAAGCTGTATGAAGGACGGAGCAGCCGTAAAGAGTGGGCGGCGGTAGGCATGATTGGCAAGCTTATTGTTATTGATGACGGAACGTGCGAGGTAAACGGATATTGCCGTCCGTCGGACGGCGGTGTCGCGTCAAAATCGGAGAGTAAGACTAGATACAGGGTAATGTCAAGAATTGACGGTACCCATGTGAAAATAGTTATTGTTTAAAATATGTACAAAGGAGATGTATTAATATGAATAGTTTTATACCATGGATGGGAGGAAAAAGACTGCTGAGAAATGAGATATGCGGCAGATTTCCTAATGAAAAGTTAGATAAATATGTTGAGGTATTCGGAGGTGCGGCATGGGTTCTTTTTAATAAAGACAAACATGCGGCAATGGAAGTTTATAACGATGTAAATGATAATCTTGTCAATTTATTCAGATGCGTTAAACATCATCTGAACGCGCTTGAAGAAGAAATGATATTTATACTAAACTCAAGAACCGTTTTCAAAGATTTTAGAGAATTATATAATTGTAAAGGCTTAACCGATATACAAAGGGCGGCTATGTACATGTATTTAATTAAAACAAGCTACGGGGCTAATACAAAAGATTTCGGAGCCAAAAACAGAAGCTTTTGGGACTTGGACTGTTTTA
>CAJUFV010000112.1 GCA_910585795.1 uncultured Clostridia bacterium
AAATTTTATAAAAGAGAAAATAAGGGAAAATGGTTATAGCATTAAAGATTTTGCTAATAAAATAAATATGCCATATACAACATTGCTTTCAATAGTCAATAAATCAGTTGGTGGTGCTTCTCTTGATAATATAATAAAAATATGTAATGGCTTAGAAATAAGTATTGAATTATTAAACCCCAATATTCAACACAAAAATAATGCTTTTCTATATCAATACAACACCTTAAATGAAACAGGCAAAGCAAAAGCGGATGAATATATAGAAGATTTAGCGGATAATCCCAAATATACTCAGCCATTAAAGAATAATGATACTGAATTTGCGTCTGATATGTTTGAAAGCATTGCAGACGATATAAAAAATATCATTAAAAAGGGAAATGTAAATATAAAATAAAGTTTACCGCCCCATGCGGTATAGTGTTTGTGATTTATATTTATTACGGATAGGGAGGCGGGACATTGGAAATACAATATTCAAAATCGGCAATGAAAAGCATTAAAGAGATGAACAATCCATATAAGAGCCGAATAAAAACAGCTATTGAAAAAATTCCACAAGGTGACATAAGAAAATTACAGGGATATAATAATATGTATAGGTTACGCATAGGCGATTACAGAATAATATATAAGACCACCGAAAATGGTATATATATTGATGGCGTGTTACCGCGCGGTGAAGCATATAAAAGACTATAGGAGGTGTTTAATATGGGAAAAGAAGCGTTAATTGAATTGATTGACAATGTTGACGAACAAGAATATGATATTCTTTTCAAGATTATTTCAAAGTTTGTAAAAGAAGTCCCACCTATGCCCGACGAAGTAAAGGCTATAATGCAGGGTGAACAAGAATATCGGAATGGTGAAATCTATTCACATGATGAAGTATGGGTATAATTACGATTTAACAGAATAAAAAATTCCCCTGACCGTCGCCAAACAGTCAGAGGAATAAAGAGAATTGCTATGATAGCAATGTCCCACTGAAACAAGGATATTATATCATAGCACTTCTTAAAATGCAAGAGTAAAAGCATAGAAAGGGAGTGTTTTTTTATGGCAACAGTAAGAAAACGAGGTACTACATATCAAATTAGGGTGTCATGCGGCTATGATGTAACCGGTAAACACATCGAAAAGACAATGACATGGAAACCAAAAGAGGGAATGACACAAAGGCAGATTGACAAGGAACTGAACCGACAGGCGGTTATCTTTGAGGAAAAATGTGCAACAGGTCAATTCCTTGACGGTAATATCACCTTTGCCGAATTTTCGGAACGGTGGTTTAAAGATTACGCTGAAAAGCAATTAAAAAGCCGTACTGTAACCAGATATAAAGAACTTATGAACCGTATAATTCCCGCAATCGGTCATATAAAGTTATACAGGCTACAGCCACATCATCTTATGGAGTTTTACAATAATCTGGGTGAAAAGGGAATAAGGCAGGATATAAAGTATAAGCCTTGTACAGATTTCAAGGCTATACTTACCGCCGCCGGATATACTCAAAAAACACTTTCAGAGGCGGCAAAGGTAGGTATAAATACTGTAAGGGTTTGTTATAATGGTCATAATGTATCAAAAACAACCGCTGATAAGATAAGCGGAATAATTAAACAAAAAAACCTTTTTGAAGCTGTAAATGAAGATAAACGGCTTTCAGACAAAACAATATCAGAATATCACCGTCTTATATCTTCCATACTTACAACAGCGGTGCACTGGCAGATTATAGCTTATAATCCTTGTGACCGTGTAAAGCCTCCAAAGGTTGAACGAAAAGAAGCGGTTAGTCTTGATGAAAATGAAGCAACGGAATTAATACGCTGTCTTGAAAGCGAACCTCTGAAATATAAAACGGCTGTAATATTGACATTATATACAGGAATGAGACGCGGCGAATTATGCGGATTAAATTGGTCTGATATTGACTTAAACAATTGTCTGATAAATATAAATAAATCTGTTTTGTATTCGTCTGACAGAGGCGTATATGAAGAAACCACAAAAACAAAAAGTTCTAACAGGATTATAAGTATTCCCTTTGACATGGTAAAACTATTAAAATTCTATCAAACGGAACAAACAAAACGAAGGCTTCTAATGGGTGATATGTGGATTAACAGCGGAAAAGTTTTTACATCAGAAAATGGTAATATAATTAATCCTGAAATATTTTCCACGTGGTTTAAAAAATTTATCCAGCGTCATAACCTGCCTGATATACATTTTCATAATCTGCGCCATACCGCCGCTACACTTCTTATTGCTGAAGGTGTTGACATTGCCACAGTATCTAAGAGGCTCGGACATGCAGACAGAACTACTACATTGAACATCTACACTCATGCTATAAAGTCAGCAGATGAAGCGGCGGCGGCGAAGCTCCAAAGCATGTTTAACCGCGCTAAAATAGTATGAATTTAACTTCATAGCGGACAAATAGCGGACAAAATATAAAAATATAACTGAATAGAAAAGACAAACGGCTTAAAACATAAGGTTTTAAGCCGTTTATAATGGTTGCGAGGGCTGGACTTGAACCAACGACCTTCGGGTTATGAGCCCGACGAGCTACCAACTGCTCTACCTCGCGATATATAACATGCCTCAACAAAGGTACTTATTCATTATAGCACAAAAAGATAATACTGTCAAGTATTTTCGCAAAAAATCTTTCGCCAAATTCTGCTAAAATGTTTATACACATCATTTTAAAAGTGTTTCGTAAATTTATTATAAATTATTGTTTTTATTTTCTATTTGGTATATAATAGAACTATACTGGTAAGGAGATGATAAATATGGCGCACATGTTATCTAGACTGCGTGTTTGGCTGAGCTATCGCGTTTCACCCCGAATAATGCGTACGTTGCGTCCGTTTCTTACGGTTCAGTTTATCATCTTTATGCTTATGGGGAGTATAAATACTGCTGTTTCAGTTGTTACTGCAACTGCTCTTGATATTATAACAGGACTGCTTTTATCGCCGGAAAGTGTCGCGGCAGTTTTTATTGTTCAAACTAGACTTAATTTTATCATAGGATATATCGTTAGTCTTATAACATCGTTTTTCCTAAATTCAAAATTTACATTTCATCAAAAACCAAGCTGGAAAAACCTTCTTAAATTCCCAATCAGCTATATTCCTAATTTTTTATTTCAATACCTTATGGTATTTATTTTTACCCTGCTTAATTGGAGGACAACCATTGCCTATATCTGCGCCGCTGTTCTGGGAACTCCGGTGACATTTCTTGCGATGAAATTTGTTTTCCGACGTAAAAAAAGAAACTGAGGTGAATTTATGTTATCACAAATTTATTCCTGCGGACTTATGGGAATTGATGGATTTACAGTGTGTGTAGAAACAGATATTTCTAATGGATTGCCGGGATTTGATGTGGTTGGTCTGCCGGATACTGCGGTTAAAGAGGCAAAGGAACGTATACGTTCTGCGATTAAAAATACAGGCTTGACGTTTCCTGCTAAGCATATAGTTATTAATCTTGCTCCTGCCGCGCAGCGGAAGGAAGGTACAGGCTATGACCTGCCTATGGCAATTTCTATTCTGACCGCTACAGAGCAGCTTTGCGCAAATGAACTTGATAAAACAGCATTTTTCGGTGAATTATCTCTAGATGGTTCTGTTCAGCCAATAAACGGAATACTTCCCATGGTTATATCTTCCTATAAACATGGATTTACCAATATATTTGTACCTGAAAAAAATGCTGATGAAGCGGCTGTGATTGATGGTGTAAGTATTTATCCTGTTACATCGCTGAAAGCTGTTTGTGAGCATTTTAATGATATAAATAGAATTCCAGTACATAAGGTTGATCTTGCGGATTATTTTACTGCAAGTGCGGCAAATGTGCTTGATTTTTGTGATGTAAAAGGTCAGGAGAATGTTAAGCGCGCTCTGGAAATTGCCGCCGCAGGTAATCATAATGTATTGCTTATTGGCAGTCCGGGTACCGGCAAAACAATGCTTGCTCAGCGCATACCCGGTATTTTACCAGATCTTACGTTTGACGAGGCGCTGGAGGTGACCAAAATACATTCAATAGCGGGACTTCTTCAAAAAGATGAGCCGCTTATAATGCACCGTCCTTTCCGTAGTCCGCATCATACAGTTTCGGCCTCCGGACTTTCAGGAGGAGGTACTATTCCCAGACCGGGAGAACTGTCTCTGGCTCATAATGGAATATTGTTTATGGATGAATTGCCGGAATTTAAACGGGATGCTCTTGAGGTATTGCGTCAGCCGCTTGAAGACGGTAAGGTGACAATTTCACGTGTTAACGCGACACTTACATATCCGTGTAATATAATGCTTGTCGCAAGTATGAATCCATGCAAATGTGGTTATTTTGGAGACAGTAGGCACCAGTGTACATGTACTCCTCATCAGATAAATCAATACAGAAGTAGAATATCCGGACCTCTTCTTGATAGAATTGATATTCAGGTTGAGGTTTCCAGTGTTGATTATAGTGAACTTAGTTCAGCAGATAAGAGTGAGAGCAGCGCAAATATTAAGGAACGCGTAAATCGTACAAGAAAATTGCAGCTTGAGCGCTACAATGGAATGAATATTTACTCTAATTCTCAGCTAGAAGCGGGAATGCTGCAAAAATTTTGTCCTTTGGGAGAAGAGGAAAATGCAATCTTGAAAGCAGCGTTTGATAATTTGGGCTTGAGCGCGCGTGCTCATAGCCGTATACTTAAAGTTGCGCGTACTATAGCAGACCTTGATGGTGAGACAAATATCAGCAGCGCTCATATTGCGGAAGCTATTCAATACAGAAGTCTTGATAGAAAATATTTTGAGTAATTTACTTGATAGAATAAGATTTGAAAAAACGATAAAGAGACAATAGAATTTGTATTGGGTATTCATTTAATATGTTTGATTGATGCGATAAAAATATGGAGCTGATGTTCAGCTATTGGTTGGATATGTAAATGATATAACAATAATAATAGTGTAAAATCATGATAAGCTATTATGTAGAATATTTATGCGGCAGTAAAAATACCTTCAGATGTTTGTGGATATATTATCAGAATAAAAACAGGAGGACGAATGATGAAAACAAAGGAACTGGCATTAATGTCAATGATGCTTGGTATTGCTTTGATTATTTTTATTATTGAAGCGCAGATACCGCCCATTGTTCCTATTCCGGCTGTAAAGCTCGGACTGGCTAATACAATAAATCTAATTGCGCTGTATATGCTTGGACGAAAACAGTCATTTATAATTTTGATTTTAAGAATTGTTTTAAGCAGTATTTTTATAGGAAATATGACAGGCTTTTTATATAGTGTGTCTGGGGGGATTGTCTGTTTTTTATTTATGAGCTTTATTATCTTGTTTATAAAAGAAGACAGGATGTGGATTACAAGTGAGTTCGGTGCTATAGGACATAACATAGGACAGATAGCCGCGGCGGTATTCATCACGCGTACACCGCAAGTAATACTGTATTTGCCTGTGCTTATGCTTTCAGCGGTTATTACGGGATTTTTTACAGGAATTACGGCGCAGACTGTGACAAGACGTCTGCGTCAAATAAACAGTAGCAAGAATATTTTTTTATAATGAATAAGAGGTTGGTCGCGGAGCAGAAAAATGAGAAAGTTATTTTTACCGCTGAGTATTGCGGTTTGTATAATATGTTGTGGATGTTCAAATAAAAATACGGAGTGTTCAAGACAGATATTTGCCATGGATACTGTAATGGATATCAAGGTATATTCAGATAAGCAAACAGGGAAAAGTTCTCTTGACATGGTGGAAAAAGAAATAAATCGTATTGACTGTTTACTTGACAGAAAAAACAGTGACAGTGAAATATACAATATAAATAAGAAAAAATCCGCAAATATTTCTATGGAAATATTTGAGATAATAAATTCCGCATTGTCAGTATCAAAACGAACAGACGGGGCTTTTGATATTACCATAGCGCCGGTTATGGATGCTTGGGGATTTTATGATAGTGAGTTCAGAGTTCCGTCAGAAAGTGAGCTTGAGGAGGCACTTTGCGGAGTTGGATTTGAAGAAATACAATTAAATAGAATACAAAGGAATATTGATGATGACGAATTACAAGATATATCCGATGATGTAAAAAAGGATGATATATCAGCGGATAAGGGAGGGATAGAGAATCTAAAAATAACTATGCCGCGTAATGCATGTATCGATTTGGGAGGTATAGGAAAAGGCTATGCTTCAGACAAAGTTGTGGAGGTATTAAAAAATAACGGAATAGATTCATCAATAATATCTCTAGGAGGAAATGTGTATGCTCTGGGAAAAAGAAAAAACGGTGAACAGTGGAATATAGGAATTACAAATCCTTATAATAAAGAGAAAATAATAGGAACATTGCAGTTAAGTAATAAATGTGTTATTACATCAGGCGGATATCAGCGCTATTTTGAGAGCGGGGGAGTCATATATCATCATATTATAAATCCTAAAACAGGGAAGAGTGCTGACTCAGGACTTGCCTCGGTAACTGTTATAGCTGACAAAGGAATAACGGCAGACGGTCTTTCTACTGCGCTTTTTGTAATGGGACTGGAAAAAAGTATAGAGCTTTGGGAAAGTAGTACAGATTTTGAAGCAGTTATAGTAGATGTAGTCGGGAATATTTATATTACTGAGGGTATAGAGGATACATTTCATAGTACAGAAAAATATGAAGTTATCCACAGGAAAAAAATGTAAAAAATATATAAAAGAGTGTGAAAATAAACCGGTTTTTACCGGTATTTTTCATAAATGTCTATTTTTTTACTGAAATCTTACTTCTGCTTTACAGTATTTCAACTTTATGGATTTTTTGTGAAAAATCGGGAATTTTGTGTTATAATAAAAATGCGTAAAACGCTAAACAATAATTTTACATAAGAGGAATGTAGATTTATTTAAGAAAGGAGAAGCAATAAATAAGATTTATTGCGAGTAAAAAATATGATAATGGGATATGCGAGAGTGTCTGCGATAGACCAGCATGAGGACCGACAGATACGCGAAATGCTTGCCTGTGGAGTGAAAGAAGAAAATATTTATCTGGATAAGATGAGCGGAAAGAATTTTCAGAGACCGGCGTATAAAAAAATGCTCCAGAAGGTAAAGCGCGGAGATGTCATCATATTGAAGAGTATTGACCGATTAGGAAGAAATTACCATCAAATACAAAGCGAATGGAAAAGAATTACGCGTGAGTTAGGGGTGGACATAAAGGTTCTTGATATGCCGTTGCTTGATACTACTAAAAGTAAGGACCTTCTTGGTACATTTATATCGGATATAGTTTTACAAATGCTGTCTTTTGTTGCTGAGAACGAAAGAACAAATATAAAACAAAGACAGGCAGAGGGTATAAAAATAGCCCGTGAAAAGGGTACGCGCTTTGGACGTCCTCCTATGGAAGTGCCGGAAAATTATCTGGATTACTACCTTAGATGGAAGAAAAAGGAAATAAGCGCTAAAGAAGGCGCGGAAAAATGTAATATCCCTGTTTGGGCATTTTACAGAATTGGAAAAAAATTAGCAAAATAAAAATCAGAAGTTTTTACAGCTGCAAAAATAAAAAATTAAAAAAAAGAAGCTTTGAAATGAGAAATCAAAAGTGAAATTATAATAAAGAAAGTTAGTTACCCCCTCTTATACTATATATATTGTTACAAGCTGCACACGTTGCCAAAAAAATACAAAATATTCTGTTGAGAGCATTGAAAAACCGCATAAAAACAGGTGTTTTCAGCATTTTGCGGAAACATTTTCTAAAAAAATTTTTTTCAATAAAAAAGGCCCCTTCAAGGGGCTTTTTTTGTGTCTGAAAAATCTAGTAAACAAGCGGTTTCTAAGCATTTCACCTGTCGAAATTTGTTACAAAAAGTATACCTTTAGTAACAAATTTTTTTAGAAATTTTTCAATGCATTATTGACAACCGATAAAGAGTATGATAGAATTATTTCAGTAAGATTACACTACAAAGTCAATTTAAGTACAACCTTCGTCAGTTTTTACGAAAAGTATACTTTTCGTAAATATGAAGAAGCAGGTAATTACATAAAAAATTACCAATTGTATTAATGGCTGGTAGCGAGATAGCCGTGGTGTAATATTATTGTAACACTATACACAAAAAGGGATAAAAGGAAAAGGTGATTGTTATGTATCAAGTTCAAAGTAAGAAGACGTAGTTATGCAAAAAGATTTAAAAGTTATCTCAAAAGCAAAAGAGCTGTCAGCAGTAATATTTGAAATAACTGAAAGGTCTCCGAAAAAATTCCGCTTCACTCTGGTTTCGAGGATGCAGAATATATCACTTGATATTATAGCAGAGCTTTATGAAGCAAATGATACATACATAGATATGAAAATAATATCGGATATGACCAAAACGATAGAACACGTTAAAAGCATCAAGAATTTTGCCAGTGAAGAGGAACGTATTCACTATCAGAACAAGTTGTTTGAATTAAAACTGACAAAAGCGATGAAGCTTGAGGAAAAAGTTGCTCAGAGACTGAACCATAGTTATGCGGCTCTCACGGGAGTGAAGAAGCTGGATTATCTGACGGTATTATCAGCTCAGATGCAGTGTATCACGCCAAAGCAGCAGGAAAGGCTGGCTAAACTGATATACGAAGTGAAAGCGTTGGTTGGAGGATTTATTAAAAGCGACAAGCAGCGCTATAATTATTAGGAGTGCGGCTGGTATGGGCCGCAATATGTTAGCGACACAGTTAATAACTGAGTCGAGGAAATAGATTATGTCGTTCAAAGCGGCAAAAGTAAGACAGTCAATTTGGCTGTGAATTGATAAGTTAACAAGGGAACAGGATTGTAAACGTACGCCTTCCTCCGGCAACTCTAATCGTGTGCGCGTTGTCAGACTTGAGAGAGCTTTTAATATCTCTGAGCTGACTGCTTGGGAGTCAGGAGTCGGCGTTCGCCCCGCTCTCCTTTCAAATGAATGGATGGTGAGAATAACATTAACAGATTAATAAGGAATAGAACTATAAAATACGCCTTATTCTGGCTATTCCCGCTGGGCATTATCCGTCAAACTCAACGACGGTGTCCGCTGCGACTCTGATATTTAGAAGTCTAGTATTGATGATTGTTCCGATTTTCTTTTAAACAAGACGAATAGCGAGAACAAATTAACACAGTTAACAAGAGGAAATAGAATTATAAGCGTACGCCTTACTCCGTCTTCTCCCACACTATGCGTAGTGTCCATGTCGATGGCAGTGTAGTCACTCCTCATACATGGGAGGAAGGTTACGGCGTTCGCCCCGCTCTCCTCAGTAACGTTGCGAAAATACGGTCTGATAAAGAGTAAAAGTTCTGGAGATTGAATTGTAACAAGTTCAATACACAGTATACAAAGGGGAACAGAATTGCAAGCGTACGCCTACCTCCGGCAACTCCTATGGTGTGCGGGATGTCGACCTTCGAGACGTTGTCTATGGCAACACACCAGACACGTGGGTGGGAGGTTACGGCGTTCGCCCCGCTTTCCTTCTAAACAAGACGGATAGCGTGAACAAGTTAATAAGGGATAGAGTTATAAGCGTACGCCTTACTCCGGCGAGTCCCGCCATGCGCGTGTAGTCGACGTCAACGACAATGTCAAGAATTACCACGCATGGGAGGGCGGCCTCGGCGTTCGCCCCGCTCTTCTTTCAAACAAATGGCGAAAACAAGTTAATAAAGGGGAACAGAGTTGCAAGCGTACGCCTTCCTCCGTCAACTCCTGCGGTGCGCGAGATGTTGAACTCGATGGTACGGTTAGCAAACCAAACACGAGGGAAGGAGGCTTTGGCGTTCGCCCCGCTCTTCTTTCAAACAAATGGCAAAAACAAGTTAATAAAGGGAAACAGAATTGCAAGCGTACGCCTTACTCCGGGCGTTCTGGAGATGTGCGTGCTGTCGGTGTTTACAAGCATGTCCGCGCTCCGAGTGCGTGGGAAGGAGGTTACGGCGTTCGCCCCGCTTTCCTTCTAAACAAGGCGGATAGCGAGAACAAATTAATATAGTTAACAAAAGGAAATAGAATTATAGCGTACGCCTTACTCCGGCAACTCCTATGGTGCGCGCCGTCTCAGTTGCGTTGAAAATGTCGGCGGGTATCCCGCATGGGAGTCCGGCTCCGGCGTTCGCCCCGCTTTCCTTTTAAACAAACGGATGGCGAGAACAAATTAACACAGTTAACAAAAGGAAACAGAATTATAGCGTACGCCTTACTCCGGCTATTCCTATCATGTGCGTGGAGGTGCTCTTTATGGCACTGTTAGCGGCTACTATTCATGGGAGGGTAGCTTCGGCGTTCGCCCCGCTCTCCTTTAAAATGAACGGATGGCGAGAACAAATTAATACAGTAAACAACGGGAAACAGAATTATAGCGTACGCCTTACTCTGGCTACTCCTATGTAGCGTCTGCTACCCTTATTCACGGCCATCGTCTCAGCGAAAGCTCGTGGGGAGGCGGCTTCGGCGTTCGCCCTGCTTTCCTTTCAAACAAATGGTGAGAACAAATTAATACAGTAAACAAAGGAAACAGAATTACAGCGTACGCCTTACTCTGACAACTCCTACTATGCGCGCGATGTCGACCTCCGTGGCTCTGTTCGCGGTTGCTACCTGTGGGAGTCAGGCTTCGGCGTTTGCCCGCTTTGCTCTTTAACAAATGAATAGAGAGAATGTATTACATAGTCAACAAGGGAAACAGAATTACAGCGTACGCCTTATTCTGGCCATTCTTTCACTGTGCGCTATATTGACCTATTTGGTCCTATCGGCAATTACTACACGTGGGAGGGAGGCTTCGGCGTTCGCCCGCTTCCCTTTAAAGATATATGAGAACAGCTAAATTTTGTATTACACAGTTAACAATGGGAAACAGAATTACAGCGTACGCCTTACTCTCATTACTCCTATCTTGTGCGCTTTGTCGATTTTTATGGTCGTATTTGGAACGACTGTGACGCATGGGAGGGAGGCTTCGGCGTTCGCCCGCTTTGCTCTTAAGCAAACGAATGGTGAGAATGTATTACATAGTTAATAAGGGAAACAGAATTATAAACGTACGCCTTACTCCGGCAAATCTTATTATGCGCGTCGTGTCGACATCAATGGCATTATCTACGACGGTCACTACACGCAGCAAGGAGGCTTCGGCGTTCGCCCCGCTCTCCTTTCAAACAAACGAATGGCGAGAATAATGTTAATACAGTAAATACGGGAAACAGAATTACAAGCGTACGCCTTCCTTTGGCAACTCCTATGGTGCGCGTAATGTCTTAATGAGAGGCATTGCTGACCATGACTACGCTGGCACGTGGGTGGGAGGTTACGGCGTTCGCCCCGCTCTCCTTTCAGATAAAGGAATGGCGAGAATAATGTTAATACAGTAAATACGGGAAACAGAATTACAAGCGTACGCCTTACTCCGCCTCCTCTGCTGCGCGTAGTGTCTACTTTGATGGTAATGTCGACTATTACCGCGCTAACGTATGGTCTGGCGGCCTCGGCGTTCGCCCCGCTCTCCTTTCAGATAAAGGAATGGCGAGAATAATGTTAATACAGTAAATACGGGAAACAGAATTGTAGCGTACGCCTTACTCACGCAATTCCTGTAATGTGCGCTGTCTGGCCTGTTATTCTCAGGCCGGCGACTTTGGCCCATTTACAGGCGGCTTCGGCGTTCGCCCCGCTTTGCTCTTAAGCAAACGAATGGCGCGAATGAATTACACAGTAAATACGGGAAACAGAATTGCAGCGTACGCCTTCCTCCTCCCTTACGGAGGACGACTCTAATTATCCACGCATTATCGACATATTTGGTCGTGTTGGCGATTACCTTGCTTGGCTGAATGGCTATGGCACGCAGACTACTGCGTGGGAGAGTGGTTACGGCGTTCGCCCGCTTTGCTCTTAAGCAAACGAATGGTGAGAATATATAACATAGTTAACATGGGAAACAGAATTATAGCGTACGCCTTACTTTATCGATTCCTGTGGTGTGCGTTATGTCGCCTTCGGTGGCGCTTCCTCTGGGCACTACGGTGCGTGGGAGGGTAGCTTCGGCGTTCGCCCGCTTTGCTCTTAAGCAAACGAATGGTGTGAATGTATTACATAGTTAACATGGGAAACAGAATTATAAGCGTACGCCTAACTCTAGCAATTCCTCCAATATGCGCTATTTGGAGATTACTGCGACTGTCCGTGGTCATGCCTACGGTCATACGTGGGAGGGCGGCTTCGGCGTTCGCCCCGCTTTGCTCTTAAGCAAACGAATGGTGAGAATGTATTACATAGTAAACAGCGGGAAACAGAATTACAGCGTACGCCTTACTGTGTCGACTCCTGCACTGCGCGCGGCATCGCCCCCTTTGGCGCTGTCAGCGGTAACAACACGTGGGCAGGCGGCTTCGGCGTTCGCCCGCTTTGCTCTTTAACAAACGAATAGAGAAAATGTATAACACAGTAAACACGGGAAACAGAATTACAAGCGTACGCCTTCCCCCAAACACTCCTCCTCTGCGCTCGTTGTCGGTTTTGATGGCAATGTCAGTCGCTACGGTACTACATTGGAGGGAGGTTCCGGCGTTCGCCCGCTTTCCTGTCAATATACATGAGAACAGCTAAATTTTGTATAACATAGTTAACAACGGGAAACAGAATTATAGCGTACGCCTTACTCCGGCAACTCCTTCCAGGTGCGCCTTGTCTACTTCTATGGCACTGTCAACACCAACGGCCCGTGGGAGGGAGGCTTCGGCGTTCGCCCGCTTTGCTCTTTAACAAATAAATAGAGAGAATGTATAACATAGTTAACACGGGAAACAGAATTACAAAGTACGCCTTACTTCGACTACTCCTGCCATGTACGCTATGTCAACCTCAATGGCGATGTCAGCACACCGCTTGTGTGGGAGAGCGGTATCGGCGTTCGCCCGCTTTGCTCTTTAACAAATGAATAGAGAGAATGTATTACAGATAGTAAACACGGGAGACAGAATTACAGCGTACGCCTTACTCCAGTTACTCTCACAGTGCGCGCCCTGTCGCCCTCGGTGGCGGTGTTCCCAGCGGCAGCCCGTGGGAGGGAGGCCTCGGCGTTCGCCCCGCTTCTCTTTCAAATAGATGAATGGTGAGAATGTATAACACAGTAAACACGGGAAACAGAATTACAAGCGTACGCCTAACTTTGGCGAGTCCCGCTATGCACGCCGTGTCACCCGTGATGGCGGTGTCCACAACGGCAACACGCGGGAGGGCGGTTTCGGCGTTCGCCCGCTTCCCCTGAAAATACATGAGAACAGCTAAATTTTTTATTACATAGTTAGCATGGGAAACAGAATTACAGCATACGCCTTCCTCCGACCACTCCAACGATGTGCGTTATGTCAACTTCAATGGTCCTGTTTATTGTAACCACTACTACGGTGCGTGGGAGGGTAGCTTCGGCGTTCGCCCGCTTTGCTCTTTAACAAATGAATAGAGAGAATGTATAACATAGTTAACACGGGAAACAGAATTACAAGCGTTCGCCTTACTCTGGCTACTCCTCCGGTGCGCGCTATGGCACCCTCGGTGGCCGTGTCTACAGCGACCCCACATGGGAGGGAGGCTTCGGCGTTCGCCCGCTTTCCTGTAAATATACATGAGAACAGCTAAATTTTGTATAACACAGTTAACACGGGAAACAGAATTACAGCGTACGCCTTACTCCGGCAACTCATGCGGTGCGCGTGATGTTGAACTTGATGGTACGGTTAACAAACCAAACACGAGGGAAGGAGGCTTCGGCGTTCGCCCGCTTTGCTCTTAAGCAAACGAATGGTGAGAATGTATAACATAGTTAACACGGGAAACAGAATTGTAGCGTACGCCTTCTTCTGGCCACTCCTACGATGCGCGTGACGTTGTTGTCTATGGCGTTGTCGGCGCTACCACTGCGTATGAGGGAGGCCTCGGCGTTCGCCCGCTTTCCTGTAAATATACATGAGAACAGCTAAATTTTGTATAACATAGTTAACACGGGAAACAGAATTACAGCGTACGCCTTACTCCGTCGACACTCACGGTGCACGAGATGTCTATCTTCATGGCGGTGTCAGTGGTCACGGCACGTGGGAGTCTGGCCTCGGCGTTCGCCCGCTTTGCTCTTAAGCAAACGAATGGTGAGAATGTATAACACAGTAAACAACGGGAAACAGAATTATAGCGTACGCCTTATTCTGGCAACTCCTCTATTGTGCGTGTTGCCGATGTTGTCAATACTATTGGCACAGGTCGCAGCCCATGGGGAGGGGGTTACGGCGTTCGCCCGCTTTGCTCTTTAACAAGTGAATAGAGAGAATGTATTACATAGTTAACAACGGGAAACAGAATTACAGCGTACGCCTTACACTGGCAACTCCAATTTTGCGCGTGCTGTCGACCTTGGCGGCACTATTTACAGTCACCCTGTGTGGGAGTCAGGCTTCGGCGTTCGCCCGCTTTCCTGTAGATATACATGAGAACAGCTAAATTTTGTATAACACAGTTAACACGGGAAACAGAATTACAGCGTACGCCTTACTCTGGCTACTCCTGCCGTGCGCGCCATGTCACCCTCGATGGCAATGTCGGCGACGGCCGCACGTGGGAGGGTAGTTTCGGCGTTCGCCCGC
>CAJUFV010000113.1 GCA_910585795.1 uncultured Clostridia bacterium
AGACAAGCGATATCACAGGAAAAAAACTATAACTTTTTTGAAGGAGTGAAAGAATGAGTATTTTAACGGAAATAGCTGACGCAGTGGAAAGCAAACTGAAAAAGTACAGTAACAACGGACTTTCGGCGGATATGATGAACAAATTAACAGATATGCTCATATCTGAAGCAGTGGTGGAAACAGCGTTCAGCGAGGGAATTACAGGAGGTGTTTTTGACTGATATGAACAAAGCATTTAATTTACCGGATAATTATTATCCTACGCCTAACACACTAATAGACAAGATGATAGCAGATATAGATACAAAACTTCAATTCACGTTTTTAGAGCCATCAGCAGGCGACGGTAAAATTGTTCGCAGATTGTTTGAAAAATATAATAGTCTGTATCGGTATGAGAGAAATAACATTGATATTGACTGTATAGAGTTTGATGTTAATTTGAGACAGATACTTAAATATAACTTTTCAGAGGAACGGGAAATTGCCATTAGAAAGCAACAAGAGGAAATTGAAAGTAAGGTTAAATGGGACAGGGAGGAAAGAAGAATTACAGAATTATCAAATATTGATAAGGCAAAGTTGAGAGATTTAAAAGGAGAATTACTAACATTTCCCGAACAGAATAATTTTCATATAGTGCATAATGATTTTTTGACGTTTAACACCTTCAAAAGATATGACGTAATTATTATGAATCCGCCGTTTGACGAGGGGGATAAGCACCTAATAAAAGCTCTTGAAATGCAAGAAAATGGGGGAGATGTTATATGTTTGCTCAATGCGGAAACGCTGAAAAATCCATATACAAATATTCGAAAGCACCTTATAGAACTGCTTGACAAATATAAGGCTAAAATTCAGTATTTGCAAGGTGAATTTCAAACACTGGAAACAGAGCGGAAAACAAGTGTAGAGGTCGCTCTTATAAAAGTATCAATACCACGAAAAGCAAAGACAAGTTCCATATTTGATGAATTGCAAAAAGCTCAAAAAAAAGAAATTGAGCAGAGAGAAGCTACGGAGTTAGCCAAAGGTGATTTTATTCAGAATATTATTGACCAATTTAATCTTGAAGTCAGATGTACACTGAAACTAATTGAAGAATATGAAGCAATGAAACCGTATATGCTTAGAAGTTTTGATAAGGGCGATGATGTTTCAATTCTAACTTTGACATTAAAATACGGCTCGGGTACATATAAGCAAAGTGTAAGTATCAATAAGTATATGCAATCTGTAAGAATGAAGTATTGGCGAGTCTTGTTTAAAAATCCTCAATTTACAGGAATGATGACATCGAATTTACAGCAAGAATATTACAATATGGTTGACAAACTGAAAGATTATGACTTTTCGTACTACAACATTAAGCAAATTCAAGCTGATATAAATTCAAAACTTATAAAAGGTGTAGAGGAAACCATTTTAAATCTTTTTGATAAATTATCAGAGGCGCATTCTTGGTATCCGGAATGTCAGAAAAACATTCACTACTTCAATGGTTGGGCGACAAATAAAGCCCATAAAATAAACAAAAAAGTTATTATTCCTATACACGGAGCTTTTTCAGATTATAGTTGGACAAGAGAAACATTTGAAACATACACAGTATACTCGAAAATGGAAGATATTGAAAAGGTATTTAATTATCTTGACTCTGGTGAGACAGGTGAGGTTGATTTGCATTCAGCGCTTATAAGAGCCAGCGAGGCAGGAATTACAAAGAAAATACCGTTAAAGTATTTCAACATAACTCTTTACAAAAAGGGTACTTGCCATATTGAATTTACTAATCAACGATTACTGGATAAATTTAATATATTCAGTTGTCGGCATAAAAATTGGCTGCCGCCTTCTTATGGAAAGAAGAGATATTCTGATATGAGTAATGAGGAAAAGACGGCAATAGATGAATTTCAAGGCAAAGAAGCCTATGAGCAAATGTATAATGAAAGGTCATATTATATTTTTGAAATTTCTGAATTGCCTATGTTGAGTTCAGGAGATTTAGGAGAAAAAGAAAAGACCGATATATCAACAGTAAACATATAAGAGTTTGCAACTTACTATAAGTTTGGTATTGGGTGTTTGTGTGAGTAAGAGCTATTTTAGAAGTTATAGTTTCTGCAATTCAAAAAATAGACTAGACTTTGAAAATAATTAATGGATTTAAGGAATAATATTACAGGAGAATACAGAAGTAAGTGGAGAGATATAGAGGAATTCAAGGGATTATATCAGATAAGTAATCAAGGAGAGGTAAGGCGTATATATCGGAATGGGAGGTTTAGACAAATATCATTAAGGATTAAAAATGATTGTGTTTGTGTAATGCTGCGTAAAAATAATAAAATATATATGCGAAGCGTTGGGAAATTGGTAGCGATTGCATTTATTGGTGAACCACCTGTGGGAACGGCGTCTATAAAGCATATTGACGGTGATTACACAAATAATTGCCTAAACAATATAAGATGGAACATTCCGAGAGCGCATACACTGCCGGAAAATATAGAGGCGCGGAGATTGTATGATGAAAGTTGCTATTCAATGATGCGAGCTTGGGCTAAAAGAAGAAATCTTTTGCATTTTCGCATTAATGGATATGATATTGAAGATGTTTTTCAAGAGGCGGCTATAAAAATATGGCGGTATATTGATGGGTATGATTCAAAAAGAGCCGGTTTTTTTACATTTGTATGGATAAATTGTGATGCTGCATTTAATAAACTGTATAAGCGTGAAATTAATAA
>CAJUFV010000114.1 GCA_910585795.1 uncultured Clostridia bacterium
ATCACAGATATTCCGATTATAATATTAAGGTGCAGCGCCATCTGGGATTTCTTGAGGATAAAATAAGAAAGTATGTTTCACAGAGCATAACGAGAGGCAAGGTGGATGTATTTTTAAACGTTGAAAATTTTGAAACGGCGGACAAGGAAATATCACTGAATAAGGCGATGGCTAAAAATTATATAGATGTTTTATATCAGCTTCGTGATGAGTTTGGCTTAGCGGATGATATAACTGTCGCGAATGTTGCGAGAAACAGTGATATATTCCAGACAGAGCGCCTTGAAGAGGATGAAGAGCAGCTATGGATTTCTGTAAGAAATGTGCTTGATAGTGCGCTTGCTGACTTTGTCGCTATGAGAGAGCGGGAAGGCGGAAGAATAGAAAAGGATATTTGTGAACGCGTTGAATATATGAAAACACTTGCAGTTCAGATTGAGGAGCGTTCACCGCAGACAGTAAAGGAATATAGCGATAGGCTCTATGAGAAAATAAGGGAGATTCTTGACGGAAAACAAATAGATGAAGCCCGGATTCTTACAGAGGTTGCTATATATGCAGACAAGGTGGCGGTTAATGAAGAGACTGTGAGACTGGGCAGTCATTTTGCGGAGTTTTACAACATCGTAAACAGCGGTGAGCCTGCCGGACGAAAGCTGGATTTTCTTATTCAGGAAATTAACCGTGAGGTTAATACAATAGGTTCTAAGGCAGGAGATATAGATATTGCTAAAACAGTAGTTACCCTTAAAGGCGAGATTGAGAAGCTGCGTGAGCAGATTCAGAATATTGAGTAGGTGAAAAAATGAAGCTGATAAATATAGGTTTTGGAAATATGGTAAACGCGGAAAGAATAATAGCTGTTGTAAGTCCTGAATCCGCGCCGATTAAGCGTATTATCAGAGAGGCGGAGGACAAGGGTAATCTTATTAACGCGACCTACGGCAGACGCACAAGAGCAGTTATAGTAACAGACAGCGACCATATAGTCTTGTCCGCGCTCCAGACGGAGACCGTTGCGGGAAGACTTGGCGGAGAAACAGATGAGGAGGCTTAAAAAATATGAATAAGGGAATATTATTTATAATGTCAGGGCCTTCAGGAACAGGCAAGGGAACAATTTGTTCAAAGCTTCTTGAAAATAAAGCAAATGATGTGTTTTTATCTGTATCATCAACAACTCGTGAAATTCGTAAGGATGAAATTGAAGGCGTCACGTATAATTATACAACGCTCGACCATTTTAAAGAAATGATAGATAAAGGGGAAATGCTTGAGTATGCCGTATATAGCGGGAATTATTACGGAACACCAAAAAAAGCGGTTGAGGATATATTATCAGAAGGAAAAAATGTACTGCTTGAAATTGAGCCTCAGGGAGCTTTGAAGGTTAAGTCAATATTTCCGGAAGCGGTTCTTATGTTTATATTGCCGCCTTCAATGAAGGAGCTTAGAAAGAGGCTGAAGGTCAGAGGACGCGAAACTGATGAACAGATTGATGAACGTATTGAGGCGGCCAGATGGGAATTTGAGCAGTCGCAGAAATATAATTATCTTTTTGTAAATGATGACCTTGATGAGTGTGTAAAAAAAATTGAGGAAACAATGAAGCAGAAAATACAGGGTAAAAACCTTGTAAATAAATTATTAGCCGAATAAAAATATGGAGGAAAAAATTATGATGATTAAACCTGGAATTAGTGAGCTTTCAAAATGTGTTGACAGCCGTTATACACTTGTATCAATGGCGGCAAAGCGCGCCCGTATGATAGGCAAGGCGCGTATGGAGGATTATGAGGCTTTTGGAGACGGAAAACCGGTTACGATTGCTTCAGACGAGATTATTACTGGCAAGGTGGGATATGTGCGTTCTGAGGCCATTGCGCGCGCGCAGGCATGGGAGGATGAGAAGGCTGCAAATATTCTTTCTTTAAGCAATAATGAAAATGAGGATGGAAATACAGAGGAAACTTTTGAATAAGGTGAAGATAATATGATAGCAAAAATTGTTGTGGATTACAGGTCAAAACATACAGATCGTATTTTTGACTACCGTGTTCCCGAAGAACTGGAAGACCGTATTCAGATTGGCAGCAGAGTGCTTGTGCCGTTTTCCAGAGGAAACAGGGAGGTTGAGGGCTTCTGTATGGGGTTTGCTGAAAACAGTGATTCGCTGAAACTGAAATCCATAATAAAACTTGCTAATGATACATCTGGCTTTGACGAGGATATGCTGAAGGTTATCAAATGGATGCGTAAAAAATATCTTTCGTCTTATCTGGATATAATTCATACAATTGTGCCTTCCGGTACCGCGCTGAAAAATAAGGAATGGATAATTCTTGAGAATAAATATGGTGTAAAGGGAGAGGTTCGAGCCCGAATTGTACAGTATCTTAAAGATAATGGCGGAGGCATGGAATATGAAGCGCTTAAAAATTATTTTGAAAAGGATATACGTGCGCGTATAACCGATATGGTTAGGGATGGGATTGTACGCAGAGAATATCGAGGCAGTGCGTCAGTCAAAGAAAAACAGATAAAATGCCTGAGGTTAAAGATAAGCGGTGATACGGCTGCTTGCGAAGCGGATAAGCTTTGCCGTAAGGCACCGGTACAGTCAAAAATGCTGGGTATTCTGGCGGACAATGATTTTGTTTCTCAGAATGATTTGATGAAATTTACGGGAGGGTCGTCAAATGCTGTAAAAGCTCTTATAAACAAGGGGTTCGCTGAGGATTTTATGCTTACGGTAGACCGTGACCCGTATCAGAATATGAGCTTTAGGAAAAGCGAGAAAATGACACCAACACTAGAACAGAAGACCGCAATAGAAACAATTAATGCTGCTGTAAAAGGTGAAAAGAGCGGAACATATCTTCTTCATGGAGTGACAGGAAGCGGAAAAACAGAGGTGTTTATGCAGGCTATTGAATATGCGGTTTCCATAGGAAAAACAGCGTTAATGCTTGTTCCAGAGATTTCTCTTACTCCGCAGATGGTATCGAGATTTATGTCGAGATTTCAGGGGCGTGTTGCGATTTTTCACAGCGCATTGTCTATGGGAGAGCGGTATGACCAGTGGAAGCGTATCAGAGATGGTGAAGCGGATATTGTTATAGGTGCGCGGAGCGCTGTGTTTACTCCATTGAGAAATATAGGTATAATAATAATGGATGAGGAGCATTCAGACACATATAAGTCTGATATGTCGCCGCGTTATCATGCCCGTGAGGTGGCTCAGTTCCGAGCGCGGCAAAGCGGCGCCACGGTTGTGCTTGCCTCAGCTACTCCTAATATAGAAAGCTATTATAAGGCAAAAACAGGAGAGTATACTCTGCTTGAAATGAATGCAAGATATAATAAAAATAAGATGCCTGAAATTTTTGTGGAAGATATGAGGAGCGAATTATCAAAGGGAAATAAAAGTATGCTTTCCGGCAGACTCTACAAGGAAATTGAGAGTAATTTGCGGCACGGTGAGCAGACTATTTTATTTCTGAATAGACGCGGTTTTTCAACCTTTGTATCATGCCGTACCTGCGGATATGTACCTCAATGTCCAAACTGTAATATATCTCTTACATATCATAAATTTGACGGTATGCTGAAGTGTCATTACTGCGGATACAGCACACCGAATTATGATGTTTGTCCTGAATGCGGAAGTAAATATATACGCTATTTCGGAGGAGGAACACAAAAGGTGGAAGAAGAGATACGACATATATTTCCAAAAGCTTCGACAATACGTATGGATATGGACACTACTGGAAAAAAGCGTTCGCATGAAAAAATTCTTGAGCGGTTTGAAAAAGATAAAATAGATATATTAATCGGAACTCAAATGGTTGCAAAGGGACTGGATTTTGAAAATGTAACACTGGTAGGTGTTATAACTGCCGATACAATGCTGCATGTTAATGATTTCAGAAGCGGTGAGAGGACATTCGCAATGCTTGAGCAGGTTTCAGGCCGCGCAGGCAGAGGTGAACGAGAGGGACGCGCCGTGATACAGACGTATACTCCCGAGCACGAGGCCGTAGGTCTTGTAAGAACACATGATTACAGGGCTTTTTATGAAAGTGAAATCGCGGAACGGAGATTGATGTGGTATCCTCCGTTTTGTAAGCTGGTAAGTGTACATTTTCAGGGAAGCTCTGAATTGTTTACTGCTAGAGCCGCAAGGTATTTTGTAAAGGAAATAGGCGATATACAGTCAATTGGACAGAGAATACAGGTGCTCGGTCCAATACCGGCATATATTTCAAAGCTAAAAAGTAAATACAGATGGCAAATTATTTTTAAATGTGAAGATGAGGATGCTCTCGGTGAAATACTTAATAAGGCGCGGACGGCATGCGGAAGTAATCATGATTATGAAGGCATAGCTGTTGTTATAGATAAATCGCCGGGAATGATATATTAGAAGGGAAGGAATGAAATGGCAATCAGGGAAATACGTATCAAGGGAGATGAAATCCTTTATAAGAATTGTAAAACGGTGAAAAGCTTTGATAAAAAGCTTCATATACTTCTTGATGATATGTATGAAACAATGCAGCAGCACAACGGCGTGGGTCTTGCTGCCCCGCAGGTGGGTATTTTAAAGCGTGTTGTTGTTATTGATACGGGAGATGGAAAGATAGAGCTGATAAATCCTGAAATTGTTGAGCAAAGCGGTGAACAGACTGGCAGTGAAGGATGTCTGAGTGTACCCGGAGTATGGGGTGAAGTTACAAGACCTAATGTTGTCACGGTAAAAGCTCAGGACAGAGACGGGAAATGGTTTAAGCTGACAGGTGAGGAGCTGCTTGCGAGAGCGATATGTCATGAAACAGAGCATTTAGACGGGAAATTGTTTCTTGATAGGGTAATAAAATTTCTTGAATAACAGGAGGTATTATATGAAAATTCTTTTTATGGGAACGCCTGATTTTGCGGCAGTAACACTTAAAATTATGATAGATGCGGGCTTGGATATTGTGGGAGTGGTATCTCAGCCTGACAGACCGAAGGGCAGAGGTCATAAGCTGGTACCCACAGAGGTTAAGGCGATTGCTATTGAGGCAGATTTGCCTGTTTTTCAGCCGGAGAAGCTGAAAAACAATGAATTGAGGGGAATACTAGATGAGCTAGCGCCTGATTTGATTGTGGTAGTTGCTTACGGGAATTTACTGCCGGATTATATTATAAATTATCCAAAGCACGGATGTGTTAATGTTCATGCATCGTTGCTTCCTAAGTACCGTGGCGCCGCTCCGATACAGTGGGCGATTATAAACGGTGAAAAAACAACAGGCGTCACAACAATGAAAATGGACAGTGGACTGGATACCGGAGACATATTGTTATCTGAGGAAACTGAAATAGGTGAATACGAAACATCAGGCGAATTATTTGACCGGCTGGCTGAAATGGGAGGAAATCTTTTGTTGAAAACTGTGCAGGGGATTGAAGACGGCAGTATTACGTCTATGCCGCAAAAACATGATGAGCATACATATGCTCCCATGATTTCAAAGGAAACAGGGATGATTGACTGGTCTAAATCCGCTGTAGAAATATCGAAGCTCATATGCGGAATGAATCCATGGCCGCTTGCAAGTACTATATATAATGGCGGTGTGCTGAAAATTGTGTCCGCTAAGGTATGTAATGACAATTCAGAAGCGGCTCCGGGAACAATAATATCTCTTGATAAAGGCAAAGGATTGAAAATCGCGTGCGGTAAAGGCACATTATATGCTGTAACAGTGCAGTTTCCGAATAGTAAAAAAATGAGCGCGGAAGATTACGCGCGCGGACATGAAATAGAAATAGGAGTTGCTGTAGGATAAGGAGGATATTGTTATGTATTATTTTGACCCGACATATGTATTGGTTATAATAGCCTTTGCGCTTACAATGTTTGCGTCGTTTGGTGTGAAAAATACTTTTAACAAGTATAATGAGATATACTGCCGAAGAGGCCTTACAGCAAGCGAAGCGGCAAGAAAGATTCTTGACGCTAATGGATTATATAATATAAGTATAGAGCGTGTTGCTGGTGAGCTGACAGACCATTTCAGTCCAAAGGAAAATGTGATAAGACTGTCAGACTCCACATATAATTCTGCCTCTGTTGCGGCGATAGGCGTGGCGGCTCACGAGTGTGGCCATGCCGTGCAGCATCAGACGGGATATGTCCCCATAAAAATACGAAACAGTATAGTACCTATTGTTAATATAGGAAATACTTTGTCAATGCCCATTTTTATCATAGGTCTTATACTTGGAATAGGTCCTCTTGCTATGGCCGGCGCGATTTTATTTGGATTAGTGCTTGTATTTCAGATAGTGACGCTTCCTACAGAGATAAACGCGTCAAACAGAGCAATGAAGACTCTTAAAGATATGAATTTACTGGATGAGGATGAGCTGCAAGGCGCGGGTAAGACCCTTACTGCTGCTGCTATGACATATGTTGCGGCGGTGGCGGCAACAGCACTGCAGTTTCTAAGACTGATTATGCTGGCCAACCGCAGGAGAAGATAATGGTTAATCCAAGGGAAATTGCCATGAAGGCAATATATGATGTGGAATTTGATTATGCTTATTCCAATATGGTTTTGAAAAAGTATTTGTCTCATAATGAATTATCAAAACAGGATAAAGCTTTTGTAACAAGTCTTGTATACGGAGTTATTGATAAAAAAATAACGCTTGATTATGTTATTAATTACTTTTCAAAACTTAAATTAAATAAAATATCAAAATATATTCTGATTGTACTTAGAATGGGAATTTATCAGATAATGTATATGGATAAAATTCCTGACAGCGCGGCAGTAAATGAGAGTGTAAAACTTGCTCGGCGTTATGGACACAGCGCGTCAGCAGGATTTGTGAATGGGATACTGAGAAATGTATTAAAAACAGAGATTAAATATCCTGAAAACAAAACGGAATATCTTTCTGTAAAGTATTCATATCCGACATGGCTTTGTGAGAAGTGGTTAGGCGATTTTGGATATGATTTTACGAAGTCACTGTTTGACGCGTTTACAACGCCTGCGCAGCTTAATCTGCGTCCAAATATATTAAAGGTATCTGCCGAGGAACTGCTTGAAAAAATGAAAGTAAAGGGAATAAATGCGTATATACATGGAGATTGTGTTGTATCTGAAGGGTTTGATATAGCGTCGGATGAGCTTTATAGAAGCGGTTATTATACCGTTCAGGATGCCGCTGCAATGCAGGCGGCAAAAATTCTTGCTCCTAAGGAGGGGGAAACAGTAATAGATATGTGCGCTGCTCCAGGGGGGAAAACAACTCATATTGCGGAGTTGATGCATAACTGCGGAACAATATACGCGTTTGATATACATCAGCATAAAATTGAGCTGATAAGAAAAAATGCTGACAGATTGGGAATAAATATAATTAAGCCGTTTATTTTAGATGGATGCGCGTTTAATGAGACATATAGGGAAATGGCTGATAAAATTTTATGTGATGTTCCGTGTTCCGGCTTTGGAATACTTAGGCGTAAACCGGAAATAAAATGGAACAGAGAAGAGAATGGAAAACTGCCCGAAATACAGCGTAAAATACTCAATAATGCGGCTAAATATTTGAAAAAGGGTGGAGAAATGGTTTATTCCACATGTACGATTCAAAACGAAGAAAATGGCGCTGTAACCGGCGCTTTTGCCGCGGAGAATAAAGATTTTGAAATATTATATGAGAAAACTTTTTATCCGCATATAGACCATACAGACGGATTTTATATATGCAAAATTAAAAGGACTGGATAAATGTTAGATTTAAAGGACTTTGAATATGAGGAACTAATTGAATATCTTATATCAATTGGTGAGAAACGGTTTAGAGCTGAACAGATTTTCTCGTGGCTGCATAAAGGAGTGGAAAGCTATGATGAGATGACGAATCTTTCAAAGCTTGCGCGTGAAAAACTAAAAGAGAGAACATATGTTTCGACGCTGTCTATACGTGAAAAATATATTTCAGAGATAGACGGCACTGTGAAGTATTTGTTTGAACTGCCTGACGGTAATTGTATAGAAAGCGTTGTTATGAGATACCATCACGGTATTACTATTTGTATTTCAAGTCAGATAGGATGCCGTATGGGATGTCGTTTTTGCGCGTCAACAATAGGGGGATTGTATAGAAATCTGACTTCAGGAGAAATACTTAATCAGGTAATATTCGCGCAGAAGGATATTGGTGAAAGAATAAGCAATATAGTAATTATGGGTATAGGAGAACCACTTGATAATTATGATAATGTATTAAAGTTTCTGCATAATGTAAATCATGAAAAGGGACTAAATATAGGATACAGACATATAACTTTGTCTACATGCGGTGTTGTGCCAGCCATATACAGACTGGCTGATGAAAAGCTCCCTATAACCCTTACAATATCTCTTCACGCTCCAAACGATGAAATAAGAGATTCTGTAATGCCTGTAAACCATAGATATAAGATTGACGAGCTTTTAGAGGCTTGCAAATACTATATAGATAAGACAAATAGGCGTATAAGCTTTGAATATTCACTTATTCATGGAGTAAATGACAGTATAGATAACGCAGAGGAACTGGCGGGTCTGGTATCAGATTTACATGGTCATATAAACCTAATACCAGTTAATAAGGTAGAAGAAAGGGATTTTGAAAAAGGAAGCAATGAGGATATTCGTTTTTTTCAGGAAAAACTGGTATCTCTCGGCGTAAACGCAACGGTTCGACGTGAGCTTGGAGCGGATATATCAGCTTCCTGTGGACAATTAAGAAAAAAAGTGTTATAATAGGGTTAAAATACGATATTTAGATATTTGAGTAATATGATGTTAAAAGGAATATAACAATATTAGAGAAATGAGGTGATTTTCAAAATGCGGTTTGGTGCGGTGACCGATATAGGAATGCGCAGAAAAATTAACGAGGATAATTACTGTATACATCAGGATAAAGGCTTTCCATATGCCATTGTAGCGGATGGTATGGGTGGACATCAGGCGGGAGAGGTTGCCAGCAGGATGTTAATAGACATAATAGAAGAGCAGCTTAACAGAGAGCTTGACGTCTCGCTTGATTATGTGGAGGCGGGAGAGGTAGCCAGACAAGCCTTTATTTCAGCGAATAGTATTATTTATAATTATGCGAAAAAAAATTATAAAATAATGGGAATGGGAACAACAGCTACATTTGTCATGATTTATCAGAATAAGATAATCACAGCGCATGTTGGAGACAGCCGCGCGTATATGATAGGAGACAGTATAACGCAGATTACAAAAGACCATTCTTATGTTCAGGAACTGGTGTCACGCGGAGAAATAAGTCCGGAAATGGCGAAAAATCACCCTAAAAAAAATTACATAACACGGGCCATAGGCGCGGAAGAAACAGTAAAGGTAGATATATCTATAAAACCGTATAACGGAGAAACAATAGTCCTGTGCAGCGATGGACTTACAAATTTCGTAGAGGATGATGAAATTCTGTTATATGTAAAGAAATATAAGGATTTACAAGAGTGTGCGGCAAGGCTTACAGCGCTTGCGAATGAACGTGGCGGCTCTGATAATATAACGATTGTAGCTTTTGGAAAGGAAGAGAGTAGTAATGAACCGTGATAATTTGGTTGGAATAACACTTGGAAATAGATATGACATGCTTGAGAAAATTGGTACAGGAGGTATGGCAACTGTTTATAAGGCCAAGGATACACTGCTTAATCGTTATGTGGCGATAAAGCTTCTTCGTGATTCTCTGGAGGATGATAAAAATGTTATATCAAACTTTATAAAAGAGGCGCAGTCATCTGCAAGTCTGGTGCATAATAATATTGTATCAGTATATGATGTGGGTGAGGAAAACGGCATGAATTATATGGTTATGGAATATGTCGATGGTATTACTCTAAAGGAATACATAAAGAGCAAGGGGGCGTTGCCATGGCAGGAGGCATGTGATTTTGCTATACAGATAGGACAGGGAATAAGCGAGGCTCATTCTATAAATATTATTCATAGGGACATAAAACCTCAGAACATTCTTATGACAAAGGATAAAACTCTTAAAGTGACGGATTTTGGAATAGCAAGAGCTGTTGCAGGAGAAACAACTGTTGTAGGCGGAAACGCGCTGGGCAGTGTGCACTATATTTCACCTGAACAGGCCAGAGGCGGATTTACAGATGCAAGAAGCGACCTTTATTCTCTAGGTATTGTTCTTTATGAAATGCTTACGGGAAAGGTTCCGTTTGATGGTGATACGGCAGTCAGCGTCGCGCTTATGCATCTTGAAAAAGAGCCTGTAAATGTGAAATGTGTCAATCTTGATATTCCTACAGACCTTGCGTATGTAACTATGAAGGCTATATCTAAAGAGCAAAGGTCAAGATATCAAAGTGTACATGAATTTGTAGAGGATTTGCATGCGGTTCTTGCGGATGAGCCGCTGCCAAGCCGTGAGGAGATGTACAAGCAGTCGATTCAGGCCAATAGCAATGATGAAATTAAAGATGATAATGAAGAATTTGAAGATGATTTTGAAGAAACTGTGATTACAGACGAGGCTGAAGAAAATATTGAACAGCGCGGAAGGACAAAACGCAAAACAGAAGTTAAAAAGAAATCAAAGAAACAGCGAAAAGAGGATAGAATTGCGGCTGTTTTGGCTGTTTCAACAATGGTTGTGATATTGCTTATCGCGGCGGGCGTATATTTATTCCTTAATATGAGCAAGGAAGCTGTTGTTCCTGACTTTACCAACATGACTTTAGAGCAGGCAACAGCTGAAGCGCAGAAGGTCGGACTTAGAATAGCGGATGAGATAGAATATTCGCTTTCTGATACTGTCGCAGAAAACAGTGTAATATCACAAGACCCTGAAGCAAAGAAAATAGTCAGAAAAAACAGTGACATAAAGCTTGTCATTTCAATAGGTTCATCAGGGGGAGATATAGCCGCGCCAAATGTGGTAAACAAGTTATTTGATGAAGCGGTAGCTGAAATTATAGAAGCCGGCTTGAATTATACAGTAAAGGAAGAGGAATCGCAGGAGGTGCCTGCTGGATATATAATTCGCCAGACACCTTTGGCAGGAACAATGCTCAACAAAGACGACATTGTTAATCTTCATGTAAGCAAAGGGAATGAACTCAATAGTATTCAGGAAACCCCTTCGGGAGAACGCGTATCTGTGCCTAGCATAATAGGATTAGGCAGAGAGCAGGCGGAAGCAACATTGAGAGCAAATGGCTTGAATTTGGGAAGCGTTTCAAAAGGAGCATCGTCGTCTCCGGAAGGAACTGTAATTTCACAAAGTCCTGACCTTGGGAAAACAGCTATTAAAGGTTCGTTTGTAAGTATTGTTTTGTCACGAGGACCTGAAAATTCAGGCGCTGCAGAGCAGCAGCCAACTCCTGAAAATAGCGGCGCGGCTGACAATAACAGTGGTAATAATAACAGCGGTAATAACGGAAATAACAATAATAATGTTCCTTCCGGAGGAGGAGCTTCAACAGAAGGGAATGACAGCTCCGGAACTGCTTCGGCCAGAACCTTCACAGTAAAAATTCCTGAAACTGCAAATGATACGGTGGATGTAGAAATTGTTGTTAACGGAAAAACAATACACAGCGCAACTCATTCAAAGGATGAGGGCTCTGTATCAGTTCAGATTATGCCAACGTCAGGGTCAGATACTACAGCGGAGGTACAAGCATATATTGACGGAAGCAAAGTGAGTGACAGAACAATTAATTTCAATTAATTTTATTAGCAGCAGACTGTGTGCTCTTATCATCAGTCTGCTGTATGACCGCTTTACGGTAATAAAAGGCTGTGAGGTAATATGAAAGGAACTATAATAAAGGGAATCGGAGGCTTTTACTATGTAAAGTCATCAGATAAAATATATGAATGTAAAGCCAGAGGTGTTTTTAGAAAGCAAAAGATAACTCCTATGATAGGCGACAAAGTTAGAATTGAGATTTGCGGTGAAAAGGGGAGTATTACAGAAATTTTACCGAGAAGCTCTTTTCTTGTGAGACCTCCTGTGGCAAATATAGATGCTATGATGTTAGTCATAGCATCGGTTTCTCCGTCTCCCAATTTGTTTTTGATAGATAAAATGTTGGTTAATGCGGAAATAAATAATATTAAGCCTGTAATATGCTTAAATAAAACAGACCTTGAAACACGTGAGGATATAATTGATATTTATTCACGCGCGGCCTATTCAGTATTTTCAGTAAGCGCTGAAAAACAGGAGGGAATAGATATATTAATGCAATATCTGGCCGGTAAGACTACGGCGTTTGCCGGACTTTCGGGGGTAGGTAAATCAAGTATTCTAAATATAATCACTGATGATAAGCTAGAAATAGGCAGTGTTTCGGAGAAAATTCAGCGAGGCAGACATACTACACGGCATGTTGAACTGTTTGAGCTTCCTGATGGTGGTCTGGTATTTGATACTCCGGGTTTTAGTTCTCTTGAGATTGAGGGAATAAAGGCGGATGATTTACAGCAATATTTTCCTGAAATGTCTGATTGTATTGACAAATGTCGTTTCAGAGGTTGTTCACATATAAATGAACCGGACTGTGCAGTGAAAAGGAAGTTGGACAGCGGGAAAATCACGAAGAGTCGTTATGAAAGCTATGTACAGCTTTATAATCAATTAAAATCAGTAAAGGAATGGAAAAAAAAATGATACTATCGCCATCAATACTAGCAGCAGATTTTGGAATACTTGCCGAGCAAATAAAAAAAGTGGAAAATGCCGGGGCGCAATGGTTGCATATAGATGTAATGGATGGTCAGTTTGTGCCTAATATTTCCTTCGCAATGCCAGTAATAGAATCAATAAGAAAATATAGTGATATGTTTTTTGATGTGCATTTGATGATAACAGAGCCTGAACGATATATAAATGAATTTATAAAATCAGGTGCGGATGGCGTTACTTTTCATATAGAAGCAACAAAAAATCCGCTTAAATGTATTCAACTGATACGTAATGCAGGAAAACGGGTTGGAATATCGATAAAACCGGATACTGATGTTGATGTTATTGAAGAATATCTTGATAAGGTGGATATGGTGCTTGTTATGACTGTTGAGCCGGGATACGGAGGTCAGAAATATCTTAACAGGATGAATGGAAAGATTAGATACATACGTGAAAAAATGGGTAAAGATTTTGATATTGAGGTAGACGGCGGTATTGACGGCACGACTATTGGTATCGCGCTTGAAGCTGGAGCGAATATTATTGTTGCAGGAACCGCAGTGTTTAATGAAGATATAGAGGGTTCTGTAAAGGAATTGCTAAGATGACGAGAGCGGTAGTAATAGGAAATGGTGAAATAAAAAATTATGGATATATAAAGAGCAGAATTCAAAGCGATGATTTTATTATATGTGCGGACGGCGGCTGTAATCACGCAAGGAATATGAATATAGTACCTGATATTCTTCTGGGTGATTTTGATAGTGCTGAGGATTTTGCTGAAATAGAGAATCGGATAGAGTATTCTGCAAGAAAGGACTATACAGACGGCGAGTTGGCTGTCGCATATGCCGTTGAGCATGGATATGACGATATACTGTTGCTTGGTATGACAGGTGACCGTCTCGACCATACTCTTACAGATATTTTGCTTCTCATGAAATGTAAAAATGGCGTGCTTCTAGACGATAATAATGAAATTTATCTTCTGCGCGGCAGTCTTGAAATAAACGGTAAAAAGGGGCAGACTCTGTCAATAATTCCTATAAATGGGGATGCTGCGGGACTTTCGTCGAAAGGACTTGAATATCCTTTATATAATGAGACACTGTATTTTGGCGCGGGTCGCGGAGTCAGCAATGTAATGACAGAGGATACATGCGAGATAACAATAAAAAGCGGAATGGCGCTTGTTATAAAGGTGGAAAAGATATGACTGACAATATAATATATCTTGATAATGCCGCTACAACTGCACCTTGTGAGAACGCGGTAAAGGCGATGATAAGAGCAGCAGAATGCTTTGGTAATCCGTCATCACTGCATGGACTTGGACTGAAAGCGGAAAAGCTTATTCGTTCCGCTTCTCAGACGATTTCTTCTATGCTTGGAGTAGACAGCAAAAATATATTGTTTACCTCAGGCGGAACTGAAGCAAATAATACTGCTGTATTTGGAGCTGCTGAGGCAAGAAAAAAGTTGGGTACGCGTATTATAACAAGCAGTATAGAGCATCCTTCAGTGCTTGAGGCTTTTCGGAAACTTGAAGGCTGTGGTTTTGATGTAGCATATATAGATGTGGACAGTGACGGGATTATTAACCTTGACTCGCTTGAAAGGACTGCAGATGACAATACGGTTCTTGTAAGTATAATGCATGTTAATAATGAAACAGGAGTTATACAGCCTGTTGAAAAAGTACGTGATATTATAAATAAAAAATCACCAAATGCGCTTTTACATTCAGATTGTGTACAGTCTTTTGGAAAAATAGACGTAAAACCAAAGAAAATGGGCGCAGATATGATTACGATAAGCAGTCATAAAATTCACGGTTATAAGGGGACGGGAGCTTTATATATAGCTGATACGCGTATGATAAAGCCTATGTTGTTTGGAGGCGAGCAGCAGGGCGCGCTGCGTCCTGGAACTGAAAATGTTGCGGGTATACTCGCTTTTGGAGCGGCAGCAGAAGCGTGTACAATTGACAATAAATATTTTTTGGAGCTTCGAAATACTATGCGCGAAGCACTTTTAGGCATATCTAACGTAAAAATTAATGGCAGTGATATATATAATTCAGGAAGTATACTGAACGTTTCATTTATCGGATTAAAGGCTGAAATTTTACTGCACGCGCTGGAAGCTAAGGGAGTTTATGTTTCGACAGGCTCTGCCTGTTCAAGCCATAAACCACAGCCCAGTCATGTTTTAAAAGCAATGGGACTTGACAGTAAGGAAATAGATGGCGCAGTACGCATTAGTTTTGACGCGTCTACAACGCTAGAAAATGTTATGGAGGCAGTAAATATTATGAAAAAAGAAGCTGCGGCAATAAGGAGATATATGTAAATGAAAGAGATAATTTTGGCAAAATACGGTGAAATTATTTTGAAAGGCGGAAACCGTCCCAGATTTGAAAGCATACTTATAAATAATATAAGGAATTCATTGAAGAATGTTGCTGAAACTAAGGTAAGGCTTGCTCAGGCAACAGTGTATGTTGAAGTTTTTGATGAAGATAAAATTGATATAGTTATGGAAAGGCTGTCTAAGGTTTTCGGACTGGTAACTATTGTACGCGCGGCTGTATGCAGTAAGGATATTGAAAATATTAAGCTTAAGGCAAGAGAGTATCTTAAAAGTGACCTTAATGACGGTAAGAGGTTTAAGGTTGAGGCAAAGCGTTCAGACAAGCTTTTTCCGCTGAATTCCCCGCAGATATGCGTAGAAGTGGGCGGATATCTTGATGATGAATTTCCAGAAATAATAGTTGATGTTCATAATCCGGATGTAACGGTTAAGGTTGAAGTCAGAGATTTTGACGCTTATGTATATGCTGATGAAAATAAAATACAGGGACAGGGCGGTATGCCTATAGGGACCGGTTCTAAAGCAACACTTCTGCTTTCAGGGGGTATTGACAGTCCAGTGGCAGGACATATGATTTCCAAAAGAGGTGTTGAGATTGATGCTGTTAATTTTTTTTCGTTCCCGTATACAAGTGAAAGAGCAAAGGAAAAAGTTATTGAGCTTGCAGGGATAATTGCTCAGTACACATCAAAGATAAATTTGTATATAGTTCCTTTTACGGAAATACAGATTCAGATACGTGATAAATGTCCGGAGGAGCATCTTACACTTGTAATGCGAAGATTTATGATGAGGATAGCTGAACGGATTGCCCAAAAGCATAAATCACGCGCTCTTATAACGGGGGAGAGTGTGGGACAGGTGGCCAGCCAGACTCTTGCCGCGCTGGACGTAACTAATTCGGTTGTTGATATTCCTATTTTACAGCCGCTTATAGGGATGGACAAGCAGGAAATAATAGACCGTTCACATGCAATAGGTACGTATGAAACGTCAATTCTTCCATATGAGGACTGCTGTACAGTGTTTACGCCCAGACATCCAACAACCAATCCTAAGCGTGAAAATATAATTAAGTCTGAAAATAAACTTGATATTGAAGCTCTTATTGAGGAAGCGCTTGCAGGGGTAGAGCTGATAGAGGTTTATCCAAATTAAAGGGGGACGCAGTTGTGATAGCGGAAGTAAACGGACTTAATGAAGATGTGGTAAGAATTCTTGCAAAGAAGAATATGACTGTATCAATGGCGGAGAGCTGTACCGGAGGACTGCTGGCGGCACTGTTAACAAATGTTTCGGGAGCATCGGCTGTTCTTAATGAAAGCTTTGTGACATATGCAAATTCATCGAAAATAAGATTGCTTGGGGTGAAAGCGGATACGCTTAAAGAATATGGAGCTGTAAGCGCTGAAACAGCTGAAGAAATGGCGGTAGGACTATATAATATGTCCGGCGCGGATGTGACTGTGGGAATAACCGGAATTGCTGGTCCTGACGGAGGGACGCCGGACAAACCTGTTGGACTTGTTTATGCGTGTATATGTGTAAAAGGCAAAGCTGAAGTTATAAAGATGAATCACGACGGAACACGTGAGAAAGTGCGGGAGAAAACCTGTGAAGAGCTGCTCCGGCATATAAAAAACAGAATCGCTGTCCTATAAAATGGACTCAGTTGTTTTTGGGTATGAAAAATACTTGCAAATAAAACGTATATGCTATATAATTAAATCATTAAAAATATGTAAAATAAAGGAGAAAAAATATGGCAAAGACAGAAAAGGAAAAGCCACAGGTAATTAAAATGACTGACAGTGATGAAAAGAAAAAAGCGCTTAAATCAGTATTTAATGTAATTGAAAAAGAATACGGAGCGGGCAGTATAATGAAGCTTGGTGATGTTAGCGTTTCAAATGTTGATTCTATTTCAACAGGCTCGCTTACTCTTGATATGGCTCTTGGAGTAGGCGGACTTCCTCGAGGAAGAGTTATAGAAATATATGGTCCGGAATCATCAGGAAAAACAACAGTTGCACTGCATGTTGTTGCTGAGGCTCAAAAAATAGGTGGAGAAGCCGCTTTTATTGATGCGGAGCATGCTCTTGATCCAGTATACGCAAAAAAACTTGGTGTTGACATAGATAATCTCATTGTAGCTCAGCCTGATACGGGTGAACAGGCGCTTGATATTGCTGAGGCTCTTGTAAGAAGCGGTGCTCTTGATGTAATTGTAATCGACTCTGTTGCCGCGCTCGTTCCGAAGGCAGAGATTGAGGGAGAAATGGGAGATGCTCATGTGGGATTACTAGCTAGACTGATGTCACAGGCTCTTAGAAAACTTACTGCCATTATTTCCCGTTCAGGAACAGTTGTGATTTTTATTAATCAGCTTCGCGAAAAAGTAGGCGTAATGTATGGTAATCCGGAAACAACTCCGGGCGGGCGCGCTTTGAAATTTTTCTCTTCCGTAAGACTGGATGTAAGACGTTCAGATGTTATAAAAAACGGAACTGAAATTATTGGTAATAAAACAAAGGTGAAGGTTGTGAAAAATAAGGTTGCGCCTCCTTTTAAAACAGCGGAATTTGACATACTTTATGGAGAGGGGATTTCCCGTGAGGGGAATATTCTTGATTATGCCGTTGAAAATGATATTATTAAAAAATCAGGCGCATGGTTCAGCTATAACGGTGAGAAGATTGGTCAAGGACGTGATAATGTACGAAAATATATGGTTGAGAATAAAGACTTTACCGATGAAATTGACAGAAAAGTTAGGGAACTGCTTTCCGGAGGACAGAGCGATATGGAGTCTGCTGATGATATTGAGGATAAGAATGACGAGGAATAATTTGAGGATAAATAATTAACAAAAAAAACTTTGAAACAATAAGGCTATAAGTTAATATTGACTAAAAATTGTTACAAAATTAAAAAAAGCATTGACGCAGTGTGAATTTTTTAGTATTCTTATAATAACAGTTAATTAAAAATAAGAGTAGAGATGCAATAAAAAGACAGGGGGCACTATTAAATGGTTTCAAGTGAAGTGGCAGTTCAAAATTCAGTAGGTTTACATGCCAGACCTGCAACATTTTTCATTCAGAGAGCTAACGAGTTTAAGTCAAGTATCTGGGTTGAAAAAGATGAAAGGCGTGTCAATGCAAAAAGCCTTTTAGGTGTTTTATCATTAGGTATTGTTAAGGGTACAGTTATTTCGATTATTGCTGACGGCAGTGACGAAGACGAGGCTGTTAAAACTTTAGTTGCGCTTATTGAGTCTAACTTTTCGGAATAATTTTAAATAAATCGTATGATAAATAACTCTGCATATGTGTGTAGAGTTATTTTTGCTGTAAAAAATAAAAGGGAGGTATGTCATGTTTGATTTAGAAGAAGAATTAAGAAATTTGCCGGATGAACCCGGTGTATATATAATGCACAACAGTGAAGATACAGTAATTTATGTCGGAAAGGCAAAAATTCTTAAAAACCGTGTAAGGCAGTATTTTCAAAAAAATTCAAGTCATACTCCCAAGGTACTTGCAATGGTTTCCAATATAGCATATTTTGAGTATATAGTTACCGATTCTGAGACTGAAGCGCTTGCGCTTGAATGTAATCTTATAAAAAAGTATAAGCCTAAATATAATATTCTTCTTAAGGATGACAAGCATTATCCATATATTAAAGTGACTGTAAACGAGCCCTATCCTAAGGTAATGAAGGTAAGAAAGCTTCAAAAGGACGGAGCGAAATATTATGGTCCGTATGTGTCGGGAATTACACTGAAAAATACAATGGAGCTTGTGCAAAAACTTTTTAAGCCTCCGATGTGTCACAGAAAGTTTCCTGATGATATTCGAAAGGGAAGACCATGTCTTAATTATCATATAAATAATTGTTTTGCTCCGTGTACAGGAAGAGTAAGCAAAGAGGAATACAGACAGGTTTATTTTAATATATGCCGTTTTCTTGACGGAAATCATAAGGCTCTTATATCTGAACTGACCGAACAGATGATGCGAGCGTCAGACAATATGGAATTTGAAAAAGCGGCTGATTTGCGTGACAAGATTCGGGCTGTTAAGGATATAGAAGAACGTCAGAAAATTATAAATACAGCGAAGCAGGATAACAGAGATGTGATTGCGCTTGCGAGAGAAGATTCTATTGCATTCTGTGAAGTGTTTTTTATTCGCAGCGGTAAGGTTATAGGACGTGAAAGCTATAAGATAGATAATACACAGCACAGCAGCAGTGAAGAAATTATGACTGATTTTGTTAAGCAGTTCTATCAGGACAGCGAATATATACCTGAAGAAATTTTGACAGAATATGAAATTGAGGATTCGGAAGCTATTATGGAATGGCTTAGAGGCCGGAAGAAAAAAAAAGTTATAATTTCTGCTCCTAAACGCGGCGATAAGCTGCATATGATAGAAATGGTGAGAAAAAATGCTGATATAGCTCTTGGAAATTATAAAATAAAGGTTATGAAGGAGAAGGAAAAAAATACTCTTCTTGATACTATGCAGGAGCTGTTAAGGCTTGAGAAACGGCCTATGCGTATTGAAGCGTATGATATTTCTAATATACAGGGAGCAGACAATGTCGGAGCGATGGTGGTTTTTGAAAATGGTAAAAGCGCCAAAAGAAAATATCGTTTGTTTAAAATAAAATCTTTTGAAGGCGCGGACGATTATGCGGCAATGCGTGAGGTGATATATAGACGTTTCCGTCATGCACTTGACGAGGAAGAACAGATAAAACAGGGACTTATGCTGCGTAAAGAAGCAAAATTTCTGCCGCTTCCAGACCTTATACTGCTTGACGGCGGAATCGGACATTTAAATACTATTACAGAGCTTTTTGAGATGATGGAGACGGATATTCCTATTTTTGGAATGGTAAAAAATGACCGTCACAGAACGAGGGGGCTTGTATCTAAAAATGGAGAAATTGAAATCAGCCCTGCCAGTCCTGTTTTTAAGCTTGTAACGCATATCCAGGATGAAGTGCACAACGCGGCTATATCATATCACAGAAAGCTGCATGGCAAAATAGAATCAGAGCTGGATAAAATAAACGGAATTGGTGAAAAAAGACGCAAAGCCCTATTGACTACTTTTAAAACAATTGATAAAATAAAAGAAGCAACTGTCAGCGACCTTCTTTCGATAAAGGAAATGGATGCAAAATCCGCGCAGAGTGTTTATAATTATTTTCGGAGGGAAAGCGATGTTTAAATTGAACAGAAAAAACGGTGTTTCATATTATACCATAACTTCTTTTGAGGAAACGGGACTTGTCAGACATGGATTTTCAACAAGAGAGGGCGGTGTGAGCTCAGGATGCTGTTCAAGTATGAATTTTCGCTTTAATTACTGTGACTCGTGTGAAAATGTTCAGAATAACTTTAAGATAATGGCTGATACTCTGGGAATGGAATATGACAGGCTTGTACTGTCGAAACAGGTACATGGAGACACCATTCATTATGTTACAGAGCAGGACTTGGGCAATGGGATTATTACGGAAAATAGGTTTGAAGGAGTCGATGCTCTTATAACTGATAAAAAAGGAATACCTATGGTAACACTTTTTGCTGATTGTGTTCCGCTGTTTTTTTTGGATAAAAGACAGGGAGTCGCCGCGCTTGCTCATTCAGGCTGGAAGGGAACAGTTAAGCGTATAGGACAAAAAACAGCGGAGAAAATGAAAGATGAATATGGAAGCAGAGTGGAGGATATTCTGGCGGCGATAGGTCCGTCAATTCAAGAATGCCACTTTGAGGTGGGCGATGATGTGGCGCAAATATTCACAGAAGCATTTGGAGAAGAAACAGCGGTGAGATATGGTGACCGTTATCATGTTAATATGCAGAAAGCAATAGAAAAACAGCTTATTGAAGCCGGAATACCATATAAAAATATCGATAATTGCGGAATATGCACATACTGCAACAGTGATTTTCTGTTTTCGCATAGAAAAACAAACGGCAAAAGAGGGAATCTTGGCGCGTTTATTGAGTTAATATAGATTTGGAGACTGATTGATGAAAAAAATAAAAAAGATTACGGCGCTGATAGTAACGGTATGCCTGGCCACGCTTATGACAGGCTGTGATGTGCTGGACAGAATAAAAACCAGAATGTCAGAAGAGACAGGTGCGGGAGAAATATCGGAAGGGGAACAGACTAATCCTATATCGAACAGTATAAGTGTCGGTATTATGGAACTTGATACTTTTAATCCTTTGATAACGTCTTCTCAGACGGTTAAGGAATGCATGCAGTTTGTATATGAGCCTTTATTTGAGGTTGATGAAAAATTACAGCCGGTTCCGGTGCTTGCTGAGGGATATACGGTTTCAGCCGACGGAAGAGTGATAGATATAACACTGAAAAATAATGTACAGTGGCATAACGGCGCCGCTTTTACAGCTATAGACGTGGCATATACGATAAAGCAGGTACGTTCAGGAATTACTCCGTATACGGATTTGATTGCGGATATGGCTGATTATAAGGCGACAGGGGATTATACGCTACAGATAGTGCTTAATTATGCTATACCGAATTTTGTGTCTTTGCTGACCTTTCCTATAATTCAATATCAGACTGATATGAAAACGAATATAAATTATATTCCGGTAGGCACCGGTCCGTTTATGTATGAAAAGCAGCTTAGTTCTGGAAGAATGTCGTTTGCCGCGTTTGAAAGCTATCATAACGGCAGACCTCAGATTGATAATATGTATGTGTACACAGTGCCTGATTTAAAGAAATATGAGTCAATGTTCGAGGCGAATGAAATTGATTTAATGACAGGAGAAACTGTGGACCTTTCGGAATATACACCCAGAGGAAACGCAAAAAACAATACGTATGTCACAAATAAAATGACATTTGCGGGGTATAATTTGCGCAGAAAAATGCTGTCCGGCGCGGAAACAAGAAAGGGACTTGCAAAGCTCATAGATAAGGATGATATTGTTAATTCAGTCATATATTCAAGAGGCGAGGCGGCGGATATACCGATAAATCCATCGTCGATTTATTACTATGACACAAATACACGTTTTAAAGGTGACCATAATTTAGCCGCTCAGCATCTTGGAAATGATGGCTGGGGATTGAATTATGACGGCAAATATGAAAGATTAGTTCATGGAGAAAAGCAGATTCTTAGCTTTGAAATTCTTACAAATAGTGACAGCGAGGAAAAGGTTAATATAGCAAGCAATATAGCCGCGGCTTATAATGAGTTCGGAATACCAGCAATGGTAAACGCAATGCCGTATGAAAGCTATATGGAAAAAATAAATGCGGGCGATTATGATATTATGATAGGAGAAATAGAGATTGAGGCAAATCTTAATCTGACTCCGCTTATAACTTCCGCTGGTAATTATTTTGCGTATCAGAATACAAATATTGATATGCTGATAGGACAGATGGGGATGACGAATGACACGGAGCAGCTTAACGCTTTATTCAGACAGTATGGAGATATTCTTACAGAGGATATGCCTTTTTCTGTGATTTTCTTTCGAAAGGGTGATGTTCTTTCAGGAGCAAAGCTGAAAAGTGAGATTGTACCGTCGGTAAGCAGACCGTTTCGTAATATTGAAAAATGGAGTGTGACACAATGACGGTTATAATAATAGGCGCGGGCGCTGCCGGACTTATAGCGGCGGGGACGGCATCAAAAACTGCTGACAGAGTGGTGTTGATTGAAAAAAATGATATTATAGGCAAAAAATTGCTCATAACAGGTAAAGGCCGCTGTAATATAACAAATTCAGCAGATATTGAAGATATGATAACCCAGTATCCCAGAAATGCAAAATTTTTATATTCCGCATTGTATACTTTTACAAATTATGATATAATACAGCTTATAGAGAAAAACGGAGTTAAAACAAAAGAGGAACGGGGCGGAAGAATTTTTCCTGTTTCTGATAAGGCTCAGGATGTTGTGAACGCTTTAAAAAAGTACGCGCTTAAAAATAATGTCTTTTTAAAGCATTCTGCTGTTAAATCGCTTATAATAGAGGATAACATGGTCAGGGGAGTAAGAATGGGGTCAGGCAGTATATATGGTGATAGGGTTATAGTTTGTACCGGAGGAAAATCGTATCCTAAAACAGGCTCCGACGGCGATGGATATAAATTTGCAAAGCAAGCCGGACATACGGTAATAGAGCCTAAGGCATCGCTTATACCGGTTATTACCGAAGAAAAATGGGTGAAGGATTTAATGGGACTTTCACTTAGAAATATAAAAATTACTGCGTTTAATAAAAATAATAAAAAGGTTTATTCAGATTTCGGTGAAATGCTTTTTACGCATTTCGGTATATCTGGTCCTGTGGTACTTTCAATGTCAGCATATCTGAAAAATATAGGTGTGGAAAAGTATAGAATAGAAATTGACCTTAAAAGCGCGCTTACAGAGGAACAGCTCGACGCAAGGATAATACGTGATTTTGAAAAATATAATAAAAAGCACTTTATAAATAGTCTGGACGATTTATTGCCTAAGGCTCTTATACCAGTAATTGCGGAGCTTTCTCAAATAGAGCCGCATAAGGCGGTGAATGAAATGACAAGGGAAGAACGAAACAGGCTAGTGCGCTTGTTAAAGCATTTTCCGCTTACAGCGATAAATGTTAGGCCGGTTGAGGAGTCTATTGTTACTTCAGGAGGCGTTAAGGTTAGTGAGATAAATCCGTCCACTATGGAATCCAGGCTTGTCAGAGGATTATATTTTGCGGGCGAAGTTATTGATGTGGACGGTTATACAGGCGGTTATAATTTGCAGGCGGCATTTTCGACAGGTTATCTGGCGGGGATGAACGCGGCCATGGAGGGATAATAATGGAAGTTGGAAGCAGAGAGGTTTGTAAGGCCGCAATTGAGATTGCTCTTACGGATACGCGTGATGATGAAAATGTGCTTAAAGAAAAGAATTCTTTAAAGGGAATACGTTCTGTGGCAATAGATTTCGGCAGTGAGTTTAACAGCGCTGTGCCGAAAATACTGGAAAGAGCTGTTGTTGCCGCAAAGCGTGAAAATGTTATAGGCGCTACACATGCGGAAGAAGGAGCTGTTGCGGGAGCGGCGCATGAAGCGCTTCAGCAGATTATTAACAAATGTGTCGGACTTAATCTTGGGGGTAAAATTGGTATTGCAAGATATGGTTCGCATATAAGTGTTTGCGTATTTTTTGCGATAGGATTGTTAAATCTTAATGATATAGCAATAGGAATGGGACATAGGGCAGTATGAGTTTAATTAAACAAGAGGAGAAATAATATATGGCAGTACGGGCAATAAGGGGCGCGACAACTGCGTCAGAAAATACAAGAGAGGCAATAATAGGCGCTACGCTGGAGCTTCTCAGAGAGATGGAGAAACGAAATGATTTAAAAAATGAGGACGCGGTATCTGTTATTTTTACCGTTACTCCTGATTTGACGGCAGCGTTTCCGGCGGCGGCGGCAAGAGAAATGGGACTTACCTTTGTACCGCTTCTAGACATGTCAGCTCCTGCGATAGATGGGAGCCTTAATAAATGTATACGCGCGATGGTCTATATAAATACGGAAAAGACAAAAGAGGAAGTAAATCATGTATATCTTCGCGGAGCAAAGGTTTTAAGACCGGATTTAGTAGAATAAAGGAGAAAGTGATGAAATATATTTCGGTTGCGATAGACGGGCCGGCCGGCGCCGGAAAAAGCTCTGTCTCAAAAGCCGCTGCTAAAAGTATGGGGTTTACATATATTGATACAGGAGCCATGTACAGGGCTGTGGCAGTGTTTGCCATAAATGAAGGTATTGATATACGAAGTGATTCGGAGAAGCTTGTAAAACGTCTTGATGAAATAAATATAGACATAAAATATGAAAATGGTGAACAGCATATTTATCTTTGCGAAACGGATATATCTGAGCGTATACGTAAAGAGGACGCGTCGGTCGGAGCTTCAGATGTTGCCATAATACCTGAAGTGCGGACGAAGCTTGTTGAGCTTCAGCGAAAGATGGCAAAAAGCGCAAATGTTATAATGGACGGACGCGATATCTGTTCATACGTTCTTCCGGAGGCGCAGGTTAAGATTTTTCTTACCGCTTCTCTGCAGTCACGCGCTGTCCGCAGATATAAGGAGCTGTGTGATAAGGGAATAGAATGTGATTATGAGCAAATAAAATCGGATATGGAATACCGTGATAAAAATGATTCTCAAAGGGCGGTAGCGCCGCTTAAAAAGGCAGATGATGCATTACTTTTAGACACAACTGAACTGAGCTTTGAACAGGTTGTAGAAAAAATAAAGGAGCTTATACAGAATGCTTTATAATATTGCTATTGTTATAGTACGTTTTGCTATGCTGTTTGTATTCAGAATGAAATTTGCAGGATGTGAAAATATTCCTTCTGAAGGCGGAGTAATTGTGGCATTTAATCATACAAGTAACTGGGACCCCGTAATGGCGGGACTAAGCTGTAAAAGGCAGCTTTGTTTTATGGCAAAGGAGGAGCTTTTTAAAAATCCTCTGTTCGGCGGATTGATAAAAAGGCTCGGAGCGTTTCCGGTTCGCAGAGGGAAGGGAGATATAGGCTCTATAAAAGCCGCGCTGCGTATTCTTGCGGATGATAATGCTATGCTTATGTTTCCGGAGGGGCATCGTATAAAAAATAACAAAAAAGTAAAGGCTAAACCAGGAGTTGCCATGATTGCGGTGAAAGCGCAGGTTCCTGTTATTCCCGTATGTATTTCAGGTGAATATAAGTGGATGCATAAAATAACAGTTACATATGGTAAACCTATTACCTTTGAAGAATATTATGGAAAAAAACTTGAGCAGGAACAAATTCAGCTTGCGGCAGACAGGGTGCTTAAAGAGATAAGAGCATTGAAAGCAATTGAAAAAGGGGATAAATAAATGATTAGGGTGGCTAAAACGGCTGGCTTTTGCTATGGTGTTAGCAGAGCGGTTGACGGGGTATATACGGAAATAGAGAAGAAAAATAAGATTGCTGTTCTTGGTCCTCTTATTCATAACAGACAGGTTATAGAGGATTTAGCGGCAAAGGGGGTATATTCATATGACAGTGTTTCTGATATTCCGGAGGATTGTACAATAGTTATACGCGCGCATGGTGTCAGCAAAGATATTTATGACGCTATAGGTGAACGAAAGTATATTGACCTTACTTGTCCGTTTGTTTCAAAGATTCATAGAATTGTATCCGATTATTACGAAAAAGGATATAAAATTATAATTGTTGGTGATAAAAATCATCCGGAGGTTATTGGTATAAACGGATGGTGCGGAGGTAAAGCTCTTGTAATAAATGACCTTAATGATGAAATTGACCGGAATTTTGCAGATGAAAACATTTGTATTGTAGCACAAACTACAATAAATAGAGATTTTTTTGGTCAAATCGTACAAAATATAAAAAAAACTTGCAAAAGTACCCTTATTTTTGATACAATATGTAATGCGACAAAGGATAGGCAAAAAGAGGCAGATGAACTTTCGCGGATTTCAGACATGATGATTGTAATTGGCGGCAGGGAGAGCTCAAATACAAGAAAGCTGTTTGAAATATCGAAGCATAATTGTCCTGTAACCTATCATATCGAAACTTTTGAGGATTTACCTCAAGAAAAAACATATAATAAAATAGGTATTACCGCTGGGGCGTCAACGCCAGGCAGTATTATCGAGGAGGTAGTAAAGGCTATGAGTGAAAATTTAAAAAATGAGGAGAGCTTTGCAGAGCTGTTTGAGCAGTATGAAAGCAAGACTCTAAACAATGGGGACATTATTGACGGTAAGGTTGTAGAGGTTCGCAACAACGAGGTCATTGTTGATTTGGGTGGCTTCAAGTATAACGGACAGCTATCGGCAGACCAGTTGACAGATGACCCGTCACTTAAGCCGTCTGATATTGTAAAAGAAGGCGATACAATCAAAGTTTATGTTGTCGGCGTAAACGATGGCGAGGGAAAAGTAGTTTTATCAAGAAAGAAATTGGTAGCTATGGAAAGCTGGAACAAAATCAAAGCGGCTTATGAAGAAGAAAAAATTCTGGAAGGAAAGATTATTAAGGCCGTTAAGGGCGGGGTTATTGCTCTTACAGATGGTTCACAGGTATTTATCCCTGCGCGTCAGGCATCAGGCAGATTTGTGCAAGACCTTCAGAGCCTTGTTGGAACAACTGTAAATTATAAGATTATCGAAATTGATGAAAGAAGAAGACGTGTAATCGGTTCCGTTAGAGTTATTATTGAGGCTGAAAGAAAAGAAAAAGAGGATAAATTCTGGGCAGATGCTGAGGTTGGTAAAAAGTATCAGGGAACAGTAAAATCACTTACATCCTTTGGCGCGTTTGTTGATATCGGCGGCGTGGATGGTCTTGTTCATATCAGCGAGCTTTCATGGAACAAGATTAAGCATCCGTCAGAGGTTGTTAAAGAAGGTGATGTCCTTGATGTTTATATTAAGGATTTGAATACAGAAACAAAGAAGATTTCTCTTGGTTTTAAGAAGATTGAGGATAATCCTTGGACAATCGCTCAGTCAAAGATAAATTTGGGCGATACAGTTAAGTGTAAGATTGTGCGTATGATGCCGTTTGGCGCATTTGCGGAAATTATGCCTAATGTTGACGGTCTTATTCATATTTCCCAGATTGCTGATAGAAGAATTGGTAAGCCTGAGGACGTTCTTACAATAGGTGAGGAGGTTGAGGCTAAGGTTACAGACCTTAACTGGGACGAGAAGAAGATTAGTCTTTCGATTCGCGCGCTTATTCCGACACCTGAAGAGCCTGAGATTGAGGAAACGCCAGTAGAGCCTCAGAAAGCGGAAACTCTTGTATACTCAACAGACCCTGATGTTGAGGTTGAAGAGGAAATTGAAATTGAGCCGGCAGAGGATAATATAGAAGATGCTGCCGCAGAAAAGGCAGAAGTTGAAGAGACAATTGAAGTTGAGCCTGAAGAAGCAGCGGATGCTGAATAATTTTTGGAATCAAAGGCAGGTGTGAATCCTGCCTTTTTTGGTATAGTTGAACTATATTCTGTTGAGATGAAAAAGAGGTATGAAGTTATGACTAAGCTTGATGAATTCAAAAATGATGTAAATGGCAGGAAGATAACTGTTATAGGCATAGGAATTTCCAATCTCCCGCTTATAAAATATCTTGTGAAGCTGGGAGCTGATATTACAGCATGTGATAAACGTGATAAAGATGACCTTGGTGAAAGCTATAATGAGCTTGAAAAGCTGGGTATAAGCTTTAGGCTTGGCGAAGGATATTTGGAAAATCTCTCAGGAGATATAATATTTAAAACTCCAGGTATGCGTTTCGATGTTCCGGAGCTGCTTGAGGCAAAGGAAAAAGGAAGTATAGTAACAAGTGAGATGGAGATATTTTTTGATGTATGTCCGTCTCATATTATAGCAGTGACTGGAAGTGACGGCAAGACAACAACGACCACGCTTATTCATAAAATGATGACACAAGCGGGCTATAAAACATGGCTTGGAGGTAATATAGGAAATCCTCTTCTTACTGAAGCGGAAAATATGAAGCCAGAGGATTGGGTTATTCTTGAATTGTCTTCGTTTCAGCTCCATACTATGAAAAAATCACCTGAAATTGCCATTATAACAAATATCAGTCCTAATCATCTTGATATGCATAAGGACTACCAGGAATACATTGATGCAAAGAAAAATATTATGCTTTACCAAAATGAAAAAGCTATTTTGGTTGTAAATGCTGATAATGAAGTTACAGCAAAAATTGGCAGTGAAGCTAAGGGCAGGCTAAGATGTTTTTCCAGATATAAAAAAGAAAATGTGTATTTAGACAGTGAATATATAAAGCGTGGTAATGATACCGTTTTGAATATTCATGATATAAAAATACCAGGTATGCATAATGTGGAAAATTATATGGCGGCTATAGCTGCTGTAGAAGGACTTGTTGCGGATGCTGTGATAGTGGATGTGGCAAAATCTTTCGGAGGCGTTGAGCACCGTATAGAGCTTGTCAGAACACTGGACGGAGTTCGTTATTACAACAGCTCAATTGATTCAAGTCCTAACAGGACTATAAATACATTGCGTGTCTTTCCTGAAAAGGTCATTATGATTGGTGGAGGTAAGGATAAGGGAATACCGTATGATGATATTGGGTCATCTCTTGCCGAGCATGTTAAAGTTCTAATACTAATAGGAGCTACAGCCGATAAAATTCATGAAGCGCTTAATGCTGAAATAAAAAAGACGGGAAATGGAAAAGATATAGAAGTTATCCGCGTATCCTCGTATGAAGAAGCTGTGAGTACAGCGCGAAGCAAGGCTTGTGAAGGTGATGTAGTAATACTGACTCCTGCCAGCACAAGCTTTGATATGTTCAGAAATTTTGAGGAACGTGGAAATCTATTTAAAAAACTTGTAAATGAGTTGAATTGAAATGAAAAAACTAATTAAACGATTAAGCGATATGAGGGGAATATCTGGATTTGAGTATAGACATACCAGTGAAATTGCTAAAATGTTTGAAAAATATTGTGACGAGGTTGTAATAGACTCCCTTGGAAGTGTTATAGCTGTTAAGCGCTGTGGTCTGGAGAATGCTCCGAAAATAATGATTGAAGCGCATTGTGATGAAATTGGGCTTATAATTACATCTATAACTGATGACGGTTATTTAACTTTTGCAAATGTCGGAGGTGTAGACCAGAGAACCTTGCCTATGACTGAGGTTGTGGTACATGGCAGACGTGATTTGTGGGGAGTAATAGGAATAAGGCCGTCACATATGCAAAATAATGGAAAAACTGCGGCTATTAAAGAAATGGCCATTGATACGGGACTAGATGCGTATACTGTAAAAGATATTGTTTCAATAGGCGACAGTGTTACGATAGCTCAGTCAATAGGGGCTTTGGGGAATACACAGTTTAGCGGCAAGTCACTTGATGACAGAGCCAGTGTTGCGGCTATTATTAAAGTTATGCAGAATCTTGAAGAATGCAGACTTCATACTGATATATATGCGGTTGCCGCTGTACAGGAAGAGGTTGGCTGCCGCGGAGGAAAGACTGCCGCTTATGCGATAAATCCTGATATGGCAGTAGCGATAGATGTTTGTCATGGAATTACTCCTGATAACAATGAGAATGCTTTTGAGCTTGGCTCGGGGACAGTTATATCTGTTGGGCCAAACCTTCATCCTAAACTTACAGCGGCACTTTTTAATGTTGCGGAGAAGAATAATATAAAAGTCAGCATAGACGTTGATGGCGGCAATACAGGTACAGATGCTTGGGAAATACAGGTTGCGCGTGACGGAATTCCTACCGCACTGCTTTCAATTCCGCTTAAATATATGCATACATCTGTTGAAACACTGGATGTATATGATGTAGAGATGACAGTAAATCTTATTACTGAATTTATCAAGGAACAGAAAGGTGATACGCAATGGCTGAGTTAGTAAAGATTCTGTCCGAGCAAAATGGCGTGAGCGGCTGTGAGACTGCTGTGCGTAATTTGATTATTGATAAAATAAAAGGACAGGCGGATAATATAACAATTGACAGCATGGGAAATGTTCTTGCGCTAAAGAAAGGAAAAAGCTCTTCAAAAACATTTGCTGTCACTGCGCATATGGATGAGCCTGGATTTATAATAAGTGAAATTACGGATAAAGGATACCTTAAGTTTAAGTCTGTCGGAGATGTTGATTCAAGGAAAATCATTTCTAAAAAGGTGGTAATTGGAGAAAAGAATATACGAGGCGTTATAGGCATGAAGGCAATTCACCTGCAAGCAAAGAGTGAAAGAGAAAAAACAGTTTCTGTTTCAAAGATGTTTATTGATATTGGCGTAAAAAATAAGGATGAAGCTGAAAAATATGTCCGTCTTGGTGATTATGTAACTTTTAATACAACATTTGAAGCTATAGGTAATAATGTTAAGGGCAAGGCGCTTGAAAGAAGCGGAATATGCAGAGTGCTTATAAACGCAATGGATAGGGAATATCCGTTTGACACATATTTTTGTTTTCTTACTCAGCATGAGGTTGGTTCTAGAGGCGCAAAAATAATATCTCACAGATTAAATCCTGATGCGGTGCTTACTGTGTCGTCTGTAGACACTGCGGATATGTACGGCTGTGAAAGAACTAAAAATGAAGTGAAAATCGGCGAAGGTGTTGTTGTCAGCAATTGTGACAAATTTGTTATATCGGATAAAACGCTTACTGATTCAATGACAGTTAAAACAGAAAATATAAAAACACAGTCTGCCGTACTTAAGGAATTTTCAAGTGATGCCGGGGCAATACAGACCAGCGCTTACGGAACACGCTGTATGAGCATTTCAATTCCGTGTAGGTATTCACATTCGCCTGTGTCGCTGATGTCTCTCAGTGATGTTGAAAGCACATTGGAATATGTGAGATTATTTTTAAATAAAATTGGAGAAATAGTATAATGAATATTTTAAAGTTACTTGAAAAATTAACCGAAATAAACAGTGTTTCAGGAAATGAGACAGAAGTAAGACAGTATATTTCTTCAGTTATAAAGGATTATTGCAGTGAAATATATACTGATTCTATGGGAAATCTTGTAGCTCGAAAATGCGGAAACGGCAAAAAAATTATGTTTGCCGCTCATATGGACGAAATAGGCATTATAGTTACAGGCATTGATGATAATGGGTTTGTTCGTTTTGGAGCGGTTGGAGGCTTGAACACACGCAATCTTGTTAATCTTCGTGTCAGATTTTCAAACGGTCTGGAAGGTGTAATAGGAGCGCAGGAGAAAGCGTTTAAGGACAAGCCCTCTTTGTCGAAGTTATATATTGATATTGGAGCTGATAATAAAGAAAGCGCACAGAAGCTTGTTACAATAGGAGATACAGCAGCATTTGCGGGTGGATTTGCGCAATGCGGAGGAAAAATTATTGCTAAAGCTCTTGATAACAGAGCTGGGTGCGCAGTGTTGATAAAAGCGTTAAGTGAAATTGAAAGCTCTGATAATGACCTTTATTTTGTATTTACAGTGCAGGAGGAAGTTGGATTGCGGGGAGCAAAAACAGCCGCGTTTTCTATTGAGCCTGATATAGCGGTAGCAGTTGATGTTACTGATACTGGAGATACGCCTGATGCGCCTGTGATGGCGATTGAATTGTGTAAGGGGGCGGCTGTTAAGGTTATGGATCGTTCTATAATGTGTGACGCAGATGTTCGTATAAAAATGATTGAGACAGCAAAGAAAAATAATATACCGTATCAGCTGGAAATTATGACAGATGGCGGAACGGACGCCGGAGCAATTCATCTGACAAGAGCCGGTGTAAAAACCGGAGGAATATCTGTTCCTACAAGATATATTCATTCACCGTCAGAGATGGCAAGCGTAGATGACATTGAGAATTGTGCCAGACTGGTATATAATTTAGCTGTTGAAAACTGGTGATGGAGGTGTATATGTGTGGCAACGTGGGGAGTACATTTGCGCATAGCAACATTATTTCTTGATAAGATAGACAAAAAGCATCACAGGGAGTTTGTAATCGGCAGCGTGGCTCCAGACTGCGGATATGGAGAAAAGGATAGCTTCGGGGATTTTATTCCTCCGCCGAAGGTGACACACTGGTCTCCGAGCGGTATGAAAAATGATTGTCGGTATAAGGATTTTTATAACATGTATCTTACAGATGAAAGAAATGATGATTATTGGTTTTATCTGGGATACTATGTACATTTGCTGGCGGATATATTATGGTCAGTAACAATGTATTTGCCTACAAGAGTAAAATATGCGGGTGAATATGAGAAAAATCCTGATTTCCTTCGGATAATAAAACGTGACTGGAATGATATTGATATTGAATATCTTGGGTCTCTTAAGCATACTCCGGCGCTTGATATTATAAGAAGCACAGGCGAGGTTAAGGACTATCTTCCATATTATGAACACGGACAGCTGACTAAGCAGATAAAATTTATTGCTGATTATTACAAGGATTGTGATAAAATTAAGAGCAGAGACTACATATATGCTTCACCTAAGGATATAGGGAATTTTATACACTGCGCCTATGAATTAATAAGTATGATTTTAACACAGGAAGAGCTTATCTGATAATATCAGATAAGCTCTTTTGCGTAATTTGGTATGGTACTTCTGTCATTGAAGACTGATATTGCTTCTGTATATGATGTTATCGCTTCATAAGGGTCAGTTATTTTTTCGCCGCTGATAATACCGTTTTTGACAATAATTTGCGGATTGGTATAGCCTGAATTTGTAATCAATAACGACACAGGCATACCTATAGGTACATTATAAATAGTTGGAGGAAGAATGTCATCTCCCGAAACAGTAACGAGTTTTTCAGTTACAGGTCTGCCAGATTTGAAAACGTCTGCAATATTGCATAGAGTTTCAGGCGATAATATGACAGCTTTCGCGGTATCAATGTTTTTTCCGGTGATAGTTTTTACAAGAATGTCACTTCTGCTCTGAGGATAGCGCGCTTTTAGACAGTATAGAATAATATCTTTGTTATAACGAAGATGATATTTAAAATCCGAATAAATACTGTTGCAGCCTTCTTCAACAGCTATATACGCTTTTTTTGTTCCTAAAAGATACATTACAGTATGAAGTGATGATAGAATTTTTTCTGAATTGCCAAGAGCGGCAGTCTGAGGAGCAGATACATACGGGTCACTGTTAAAGCAGCATAATATAACACAGTCAGGAACTTTTTTCATTGATAAAATGACGTGTAAAGGCTGACCTGTGCGGGTTTCGCAAATACCTCCTTCACGTATCTTCCATAAAAACTCGCGGGTTGTCAGTGTGTCAGGATGTATATTTTCCTCCTGTATATCGGTCTCATTGAAAAGCATATCATTTTCTAATGTAATGAGATTTTCTGATACAGACAAGACTTTGCCGGAAACAGAACTGAATACCGGAAGGGCCTCATAAACATCAAGGTCGGCAAGCTTTTGATTTTTTAAAATATAATCGCCATTGTTTACAATGGACTTGAGTGTAATATTATTGTTTTGGATAAGCTTGAAATAGTGCACAGGCGCAGGCAGTGGGGATTTTATAACAGTACTGTCTGAGAAGCCGTTATGTTTTTTGTATTTTTTGCCGCCTTTAAATGA
>CAJUFV010000115.1 GCA_910585795.1 uncultured Clostridia bacterium
ATTCGAATTACTTAAAGATATGATTCAAAATTTTAAAATGTCCTTTGATTATATGAGCATTGAAGAAAAGCGTGCTGCGTTAAGAATGTTTATAAGCAAAGTTGTATGGGATGGAGAAAATTGTCATATCTACTTTATTGGAGCGCCAAATGACTTTCCCTACAAAAAAAGTTTAGATGGTTTGGACTTACATTCTTCAGAGCCGTTATGTAGGGATAGCGAATGAGGTTTTAATGTTTCTGCGTTCATCTAAAAAGCTACAAAACGAAGTCTCTATTGATGAAAGCATCGGCACTGACCGTGAAGGTAATAATATGACTTTTTCTGATGTGCTGACTGCTGATAACTCTGACGTATCGGATATTATTTTCGGCAAGTTGGAATCGCAGAAGCTTTACAGAGCAATGAACAGGGTACTTAATGAAAACGAAATCAATATTCTTTGCTGGCGATATGGTCTGAGAAATCAAAAAAAGAAGACCCAAAAAGAAATTGCAGATATTCTTGGTATAAGCAGAAGTTATGTAAGCAGAATTGAAAAAAAATGCCTTGAACGTTTATGTGAAGAATTAAAAGAGTAAAACCTGCCAAAAGCAGGTTTTACTTTTAATTTCTTTATACATTATCAAATACACATTTTTAACTCCACAGCGTATGGTATAACTTTATTTCCCATAACTACTAGCCGCCTTTCTAAAACTTATTACACTGCATGTAATTATTTCATTTCACAAACATCAAATAAGCTTTTAATTATGTTATATCTTCTTTTATAAAACTTGACTTTTTATCACTAAGTCATCCTATTTCCACCGTATAATACTCCTGATTCCACCTTACCTTCCATCCAAGCTGTTCTGATACAAATTTTACAGGCATGAAAGTCCTGCTCTGCTGTATAACAGATGGAGCATCCAAAGATATTTCTTCACCATTTACATTTGCACTTTTTGAATCAATTTTTAATTCAATTTTTGTGTCCCCATTTACAATTACAACCGTTTTTGTGTCTCCAATCCAATCAACTTTTGCGCCTAATGACTCAGAAATAACACGTATTGGAACCATAGTTCTATCATTCTCAATATATGGAGATACATCTGAGGAAATATGTATACCGTTCAATTTCAAATATATAATCGGTGATACATTGACTTTGAGAGTCTTAACTGTAGGATTTTTATGGTATTTATCTTTTGCTGAAGCTCTGAACACATATTCACCCTCACGCGCAGGTGTAAAATATATTTTTTGACCATCACGAAGCGCACCTTCCGGCAGTTCTGATGTGAACGCAAATTCAATATCATCATTTTCATTATCACTTACCGAAAAATCAAGTTCCACCATTTCTCCCTTTTGAATGTCCTTTCCAACCAGCTCTCCTATAAGCGTTATATCTTCTACATATGCTGTATTTGTAATTTCTTTCTGCGCTGTCATGCAAAAGACTACATACATAATATCATCAGCATTTAATGTAACTCTTGGCTTTGATGTCTGTTCATAAGTTTTGCCCTCGTTAAGACTGTACCAATACTCAATAACATTGCCGGTTCTGCGAATTATAAAATCAATAGGTACACTTTTTCCATTTATATCTCCAGCCCACGAGCTTGTGGTACTTTTTTCCTGACCCTTAGTATGTGTAACCATCAAAATATTATTGTTATTTGAAAAATGTCTTTCTTCAAAGAAATTCGCATTATACAAATCAAGACTGTCTGATGCCATAATACCAAAATAATCGGAATCATATGAAGTTGAATCAAAGCCTGAAATACGCAGATGCACTTCAAAATCCCCCGCAACTTCTTTATACGCAAAGGTTTTCATAAGATTCCCCTCACCGGCTGGACATACAGATCTTATAGCGATTCTGCCATTTTCTTCGATAATTTTTCCATCAGCGCTGCCGTCATTCATTACTTTCCATCCGGCATCATTAACCGTTCTGTATGGAGCAGTAAATTCAGGCGCAGAATTAAGCTTATAACTAAAACTCACATTTTTATCTTGCCGCGCTGTTATCTCCGCTAACGATTTCTGACCGTCAGACAGGGAATATCCATCAATAATCGGCGCGCTGAAAGATACTGTATCACCTTTTGGAACTATTTATATTTCTGAATCCAATATTTCCAGCAGAACTGCGCCGCGCGGGAAAACCTCTACCTTTATTCCATTTTTATCCTCATATACTTTACCCGAAATTAAATCCTTTGCCTTTATTACTCCTGCTGTCTGCTCTAATATATATGATTTACTCGTCTGTCCTGCCGCGTCATCCTGCTTCGACTGATTTATCGCAGCTATATATTTACCATATCTTGTTTCACTTATTCCATCATAACGGGAATGCGTATATGGCTCGCCTGATTCGCTCGTATGAGTATTATCCTGCCATACATATACCTCACCCTGATGACTGCCTTTAACATCCGCAATTCTTTCCGAATACTTATTCATAACATGAATTCTTGTATTGTAATTATATTCCCAGCTATTACGGCGATAATTAAAGGTTATATACCCCTTATCATCATTATGTTTAAACACCATAGCCTGCGCGTCAACGTCAAACCATACAAAGTCCTCCGACTTATCATCCATTGGAAAGGGTTCAATTTTTCCGGCTTTATCTAACCCTTCAATTTCTTTATAATACTTTATAATACTTTATAAGCTCCTGTGAATCAACTATTCTTGTATAAACATGCAGCGTTTTACTCTCTATATCAGCTCTCAAGGTATTGCTATAACCTCTGTTATCTCTAATATACTGAGCCAAAAACGCAAGTGCCCCCTGTGAATTCAGTTTTGTATCTGTGTATCCCGCCACCGGATATGAAATTTTCAGACCGTAGCCGTTATTTCTTGCGGACGCATATACCTCTGATGTCAGGACTGTCTCGCCATTCTCATTAACTGACGGATAGAAAAAATATTTTGCGCTTTCATATGCTCCCACAGCAGTTTTATTAAATATTTTTTTGTTTCCTCATCAAAATACTGCGCGCTCTCAGCATATTTATTTGTAATTTCTATAAGCAGCGGGCCATAATCACCTGCCCCCCTCCATGAGATACACCATATTCAAGACCAAGAGTATTTTTCGTCAGAGAACCATTTTTCACCGTCTGCTATTTCACCACATTTATAATCAATCATATCCGTATACTGTTTTTCATCGTTTGGCTTATATACAGAATTTTTGGTATTTCCTAAAAGCTCCATAGCCTTATTTGCAGAATACGCAAAACCAAAATCCTGATTTGCTGTTCCTGCCCTATTAGTTGGAGCATAGAAGTCACCCACTCCTCTTTCAGGATTTGCAAGACGATTGTGCAGTCTGCTGAACATATCCATATAATAATCGTGTCTTGTTCTGTCATTTTTGCCTGTCAAATCTCCATCAACTGTTTCATCGAGATAACGATTCAATATTTTTTTAAATTCGTCATTATTAAGGCCATTTTCTATATTGTCTAAACAATCTAGACCGCCAATACATGTCACCTGAACCTCAATCGGTCCGTCACAGTCTCAAATACATAAATTATAGAGTGATTGTTGTCAAGGATTAATCTAATATTGTGTAAAGCAACGCAAAAAGCTTACCGTTTAACGGTAAGCTTTTATATAGGGTTTTACTATTTAATTGCAGCAATTCTTATTTTGCCACCCCAGTCTACGTTACAGCCCATTTATTCGCTCAAAAAACGCAGGAAAACCATTGTTTTACCATTGATAAG
>CAJUFV010000116.1 GCA_910585795.1 uncultured Clostridia bacterium
CCTCTAACCACTTCGCTTCCGCGCCTGTTAAAAGATACAAGCCGAATTTTAGCCCCGTAATCTGCTAAATCCCAATATGTTCCTTTTGGAAATCGAAAACACTCCAAAAATTCGCCGATTAACTCACTTGTTAAAACTCTACAACTTTTCAAATCAATAGCATATGCGCTTATAAATTCTTTGACTTTATAAATATGCTGTCGTGTTTTTACTGCATAATTCTTTTTAGGACAATTTAAGAAATCACATTCTTTGCAATCACATAAAAATGGATTTATAGTACGACCTACTTCAAATTTTTGTCCTTTGATAACATCAAACTTTAATTCCATTATCAGCCCTCCTGTTCCAAGCGTTTATTGCCTCTGTTTTGTTGTTATACCATAGTGCACCAACAAACATAATACATTTTTCGTTATGGCAACAAGGGTGGAAAGATTTCGCTTCTCCTTTTTTTCTCCCGGAATTTTCGATAATATCAGCTTTGCCACCGCAAAACGGACACGGCTTTAATTTTTCATTGTTCATCACACATCACTCCAATCTAACGCCTGACCGCAAAACTGACAATGTGCAGGATTTACATTCTTTCCGTAATAGTTTGTAACAGGAGAGAGGCAATTCGGACAACTTAACACCGTATCACCAAAATCCCGCTCTTTATCAATAGGCTTTTTCGGCACCTGTTTTTCAAGTGCCGATATAGCCTCATTTGTCGCAAGCAACATTTCGGGAGCCATTGTTGATTTGAATATTTCTCTCTGCTGTTCCAAATACTCCTTTGCTCTCAAACTACTCATCTGCAGACTCCTCCTCATCAGGTTCCTCGTAGTCGTAATCGTCAGAGCTGTTTTCCTCATCATCAACCACTCTGTAATCGGCTTCGATAGCGTCCTGTTCAGCGTTATCTTCCGAGGCGGTTTCAGATATTTCGCCCTCAATAGCCAAAGGCTCTGTCTGCTCAGGAGTTCCCGCCTCCAAACACAACGGCTCTGTCGGCTTGCCGTTTTCATCAAAGAGAGAAAGCTGTCCGTCGTCAATAGGGCGCATTATATAATCACCTATTTCCTCGTCCCATACAAGCTCATAATCACCGCTGAGAACGCCGCTTTTTTCGCATTTAATCTGCATAACAGATGAAATTTTATGTGTGAATGTCGGGCGAACAATATCCCGCTCCGCTCTGTGTCTTACTTCTCTGAAATCGGGAGCGGTGTCCTTTTCCAACGATATTTTTAATTTTACGGTCAATTCCGCCTGCTCGCTTTCTTTTCGCTCCATATTCGTAAGCGTTCTGCGGAGTACCTGATTAAAGTCGGTTTTTAACCCGTTGAACGCCTCACTTTCCATTGTGAGCGTTAACACATTGTTTTTATCCATTGTTTTCTGTACCTCCTATATTTTGGATTGATATTTCCACTCTCGGATTTTCCGAGTAAAATTTACGGACCATAGTGTCTACAATCTGAGCGTCATCGTGATAGGCGATATTATTCAGACTATCGGCAATTATTTTGATTATATTATCCATATCAGGCTTCTTGGTAGGTCGGATCACCTTGTCAAGCATTAGCTTCCGCTTTTTCTTGCTTGTGCTTTTCGGTATTGCATAATAGGCGAATACCCTTAAATCAAGCATTGAGCCGTCCTCAAACTTTGCATTTTTACATTGTCGGCAGTATTCAACCTTGACAAGATTTTCATATGATACCGTATCTGCCGGCGTGTACGCCTTTGTGTAATTGTCAATTCGGGAGAAGCGGGGGCGGCCTTTGCCTTTAGGCTCGCCCCATACTGTAAAACTAACTTTCATCAGCCGTTTCCTCATCGTGCGGATATAGTTCGTGCGTACCGCCGTACCAAGCACGCTCCTCATCGGACATCTCATAGCCGAGTTTTTCAAGATACTCGTAGACTATATCGAGTTTGTCGTTTCGGCGATATTCACCGTTATAATCGTTATACTTTTCCGTTTCGCTATCGTGAAAATTGCAATACGCCATTATGAACAATGCATTTACGGTCGGTAGATTTCCTTCGCCTTTCGACAACTTTTCAAAAAATCCGTTTTCTTTGACCTCTCCTGCCGGATAAAACCGATAAAACTCATCAGGCGTTATAATCTGCGTATAATATGATTGATTATACGCAAGGGATTTAATTGCAAACTGCATAATAGTTTCGATATGCGATTTTGCGTGCAAATCTCTTACAAACTCCCTGCGTAATTCAAACGCCCGCTTTGCAATTTCAGAGAATTGATTTTGTATCCGATTTTGCTCTACTCGCTGTTTGTTTTCCTCATCGGAACTCTTTTTTTCATCTGCCGTATATTCTCTATAAATATCCGCACCGTTTGAAAGTGGGAAGTAGAAATATTTTGTCGTTCCTACATCTTCCGGCAGTTTTAATTCGCCGCTTCCGTAATTGTAATATGACGTAACATACTTCAATCCCGAACGCTCCGATATTTCTGTCGCGAAGCCTCGCACAGTTTCAATAATAAGTTCCTGCCTTGCTCGGCTCTTTTCCTCAGAAATTGCATTTTTCAACTCCCAATCAAAATTTGATGTGCCTATTGCTTCAAGCACTTTGTTTCTCAATTCGGTATCTTTGATTTTGTCGAGTTTCTCGTAGTCCATAAGCGTTGCACCTCTGCCCGTAGCCGCCTGAAATTTATCCTTGTCCAAATCAAGTAGCTTTGTTCGGCGCCTTATGGTACTTTTAGAAAATCCCGTTTTTTCCGAAAGGGTTTCAAGTGTTTCGCCGAGGTCTAACATCATTTGAAAACCCTGTGCCTGTTCATAAACCGTCAAATCATTACGCTGCATATTTTCAACAAGCATTGTTGCCGCCTGTTCTTTTTCGTCCATTTCGGTAATAATGCAGGGAACTTCTTTCAATCCTGCAAGTTTTGACGCCGCCAAGCGTCTATGTCCGATTATAACAGTGTATGTATCCTTATCTCTCGGAACGAGCGTCAAATTCTGCAACACGCCCGAAACCTTTATACTTTCCGCAAGCTCCGTCAAGTCGCCGAGGTCTTTTCTCGGATTGTCGGGGTGCGGATATATCTTGTTTATATCAACAAATTCTATCATTTTATCGCTCCTTTACCCAGATTGTTTCAACCCTTTTCAAGCCTTTTTCAGCCCAATTATCAATGCTATATTTATCCCAATGGCTCAAATATTCGGCATACAGAGGACTTTCATATCCACTTAGTATAACAGAGCCTTTATGTTCCAAAAGCCGTTCTAAGAGGGCGATATGCTCGCTGTCGCTCATCTCGTGATTATAGTTTTTGCCGCCTCTTGTGGAAAGAACATACGGAGGGTCTGCATATATCAGCACGTTTTCATAGTTAAATCGTTCTATGAGGTCGATTGCGTTGCAATGCTCGATTTGTACCTCTCGCAAACGCTCGACCGCTTGCTCTATCCACTGAGGCAACCTATACCAATTACGCACCGCATACGCCGCCTCGCGCCCTTGCACGTCATTTTTCCAACCTGAGCGATGTGTCGCAATATTTCGGAAGCCGTGTCCTTGCCAACATTTGATTAAAAACAACCTTGCTTTTTCTACTCGGTCTGCAGGATTTTTCTCAAAAGCATTGTCATATTCCTGCCGGGAGTATGGCGTGAGTGAAATTGCCTCTGCAAGAGCGTCCGCATTGTTGCGTACTACGCTAAACAGATTGACAATATCCTCATCTAAATCATTTATTGTTTCTATGGCAGACGGCTTTTTGTTGAAAAACACCGCGCCGCTTCCGAAGAACGGCTCAACATAGCTGTGATGTTTCGGCATTTTTGATATTATCCAATCAGCTATGCGCCACTTTGCACCGGGATATTTTAATATCATTCTTGGTTTGCTCATCTTTACACGCTCCAAGGGTATTGTTGTATCAATTTATCTTTCCAAACGTCAGCAAGATTATTTTTCAGGAAAACAGGGATACCGTTCCGCTTGCACACCGAAACAATGTCCTCGATCCATTGTTTTTCGGGCACAATTTTGTTTCGGCGCTGACCTGTTTCTGCTCCGACAATCACCCATTGAATACCCATATTGCGAAATTCAGGCATTGCAATATTTTCAAATATAGGCTCTATCGAAAGGAAAGTGTTGATTTTGTATCTCTTATGTATGTCCTGCATTAAAAACGCTTTGTCAATATCATCTTTGCTTGAAATGCTTGTGCCGAGCCAAAAGTTCTCAAATAATTCCTTGTTATGCAACGCTTTCCACATTGGAAACAGTTTAATATAGCCGCTCGGATTTTTTGTAAGAAACAAATACCTGTGTCTTGGATTGTTCTCGCAAACTTCAAGAACATTGTCAACCCACTCAGCCGGTACCCATTCACCAAATAAGTCCGCCGTACTGCAGACAAAGAATGTCGAAGGCTTTTTCACCTTTGCAGGCTTACAATTTTTTGTAAGCCTGTTTCTGTGCAAGGTCGGCGCAAACCCAAACGGATATGTAACGCTCCTGCCATTCCTGCTGACAATCTCGTTTTCAATTTCGTAAATTCCGTTATTCTCCGAGAAATCAGCAACCGCTTTGTTATGCCTTATATCGCCGCAAAATCGCCTCGACATCTTTTCGGCGTAACAGTACGGGCAATTATGCAAACAACCCGTAACAGGATTGTAGGTGTAATCGCACCATTCTATTTTTGATTTTTCCATACGTCAAACTCCTTTCATCAGATGTATTTTGAGTAACGCTCGCTTATGGATTGTACCCATTCTTTGTCAAGCTTTGAAAGATATGTACTCCAAGCGTTCTTGCGAGAGTTCCACCACCAACCACGACTTTTAAGAGCTACTATGAGTTGTCTCATAGGTTTCATAATGAATTTTATATAAGCCCTGTCGCCCTCGATGTACGCCGTGAAATTTTCATCTTCAAAAAATACCTCTTTTTTGATTTCCTTAACCTCTCCTGCGATAGATTGTGCGTAAAGCTTTGCGATTGTGCTATTCTTTCGCCATTTGTAGGTTGGATATAATTCCTCGTAAAGCTCTATAAATTTTTTATTATCATAGGCGGCAAGTTTAACAAGGTCATTCGTTGGGGTATAGATATTGTCTGGACGTCTGCAAAACTCTATCATTTCAAGCAGATGTTGAACTTTGTTGTCCTCCAACTGTCCTTGCCCCACCTGTTTTTCCAAATTATCAAACCATTCGCCTATCTCTGCATACATTTTGAAAATTTGGTCGCTTTTGTCTAACTTCTTTGCGTTATATTTAGAGGGGCCTGCGACAATTACGCTGACGTGCTGTGCTTCATAGCTTAACAACTTGCTCCATTTTTCATAAAGCTTATCAAGTAGCTTTTGTTTTTTTTCGTCTGAAACAGGGAAGTTCAAAATCTTTTCTGCGTAACACTTGTAACTCTGCTCCGAAGTATTGCCCCTTGTTCCGTTAAAGCTGGCAGAATTCGCACTGTGTACGAGGTCTTTGTTTAACTCTTTAATATCCACCGATTAGACCTCCTTGACAATCTTTATCAGACACGCCCTTACCATTGTTCCGCTCTCCTTAAATGCTCCTTCGGGTAAATCCTCAACCATTGCGAAATGTTCTTCGAGAAACCCTCTGAATTTGAGCAATTTTTCGTTTGTGCGGAAAAACGGCGATTTACTTACCACCGAAACCATTATGCCGCCTTTTTTCAAAACTGCAAATGCCTTGTAAATGTGGTCTATGTCCTGCTGACGTGAGAATGGAGGGTTCATTACAATTCTGTCCCAACGCTCGCAATTCTCATCAAATTCCAAGAAGTCTTTTCCGACATATGTAGCATACGGCTTACTTTCAAGATATTTTCCCATAGCCTCATTCAAGTCAATGCCGTATAATTCGCCCGGCTTACGCTCCCAAGCCACATCTGCTAAATCGCCCTTGCCGACAGATGGCTCAAGTACAAAACTTGTAGGCTCGATTTCCGCTAAATCGCAAATACGCTCTGCAACCGCTCGCGGTGTCGGGAAAAACTGAAATTCTTTCTTCGTGTCCGTAAATTCGCCTGTCAAAATCACATTGTCGAGAGCGTCCTGCGGGCAATAATCGAATATGTGTCCCTTTTCTTTTCTGTTCCATTTGCCGCCAAGTGCCTCCAAGACTTTATTTGTTGCAACATAATCGGCTCTGTCGAGCTGATAGTCGGGCAAATAGAGAATGTTTCCCTCAACTCGACAATTTCCCAAAATGTCAAGCACTGTATCGTTAATTTTCATAGCCAATCGCTCCAATCGTTATTTATTTTTCAAAATTCAAAATCTCAGGCAGAAATTCATCATTGAGCGGATTGCTCTGTTTTTTGCTCAAATCAACGCTTTCTACCAAAACCGCCGTTTCTATCTCGCATTTTTCGATTTGGGTTTTATGGATTTTTGTCTTAATGCTTCCTGTAACGCCTATCTGTTCGCCTCTGTTAAAATCAGCCACAGCCTCCGCATTTCTGCCCGAAGCAATAATCGGGACAACATCAGGCACATTCCCACGACGGTTTATTGCGACCATTGCGGAGCATTGGAGCGTTCCGCTCATATCAACGTGTATTTCAGGCTGTTGTGCCACCCAGCCAATGATATTTACTTTGTTCATATCTGCCTCCTGTGTTTCTAAAATCCGTTCTTTGATAAATCTCTCTCTACGTCAAAATTCTCGCAATCATCAGCAGTTTTTAAGCCTCGTCTGCGTAAATTATCTAATACGCCTGTTATGTACCCCCAGTTGCGATTGCCGGAAGCAGAAGCCTGAGAAAAAGCATACTCCAAAATGTCCTGTCTATCTTTGTCAAGCCACATTTCCCACGTTCCGTTAGGCAGTCGCTCTGAACGCCTTACGACCTCGAAAACCTTTAGAACATCTTGCTTGGACGGTTTATGCGTAAAGTATTTATCAAAAAGTTGTGTAGTGAAATCCTGCGCCTCTCGCTTAATATCTTCCGTTATGCCGAAATAGCTGTTAATTTCAGGGAGAAAATCTGAAAGCGAGTTATCCACGCTCGGATTGTTTTCGTGCGCGCGCGCATTTACATCATCATCACCACAAAAAGAATTA
>CAJUFV010000117.1 GCA_910585795.1 uncultured Clostridia bacterium
ATCTATAAATGGGTACTCATTTATTGTGCTTGCTATTAACTAAAAACGAAAGGATTATGATAGGAATGGATAAGGAAAACAAAATAACCGTTATCTCAAAAAATCTCTTTTATAACGAGCTTCCCGATATAACGGTTTCATTTGAAAACGGCGGTACACTATACAGCTTTAACGGCGTATATGACGGCAATCGTGCATTATCGGAAAAGTTATTGAAGTTAATGGATAATGACAAAAATATTGCAAAGGGCGGTGACAAACAGAATGATATATGATATACTGTTTACACAATCCTGTTTGACAGACTGCCTTATGACAGGAGGTATAAATTTATGAAAAGACAGTCTGACAAAATAACGGCGTTATACTGCCGCCTCAGCCGTGATGATGAGTTGCAGGGCGACAGCAACAGTATTGTAAATCAAAAAAATATTTTAAGCAAGTATGCAAAGGATAATGGCTTTTGCAATGTTCAATTTTTTGTTGACGACGGATATTCAGGTACTAATTTTCAGCGTCCGAGCTGGGAAAAGTTAATCGCTCTTGTTGAGGATAATCAAGTTGAAACGGTTATTGTAAAGGATATGTCAAGACTTGGGCGTGATTATTTAAAGGTCGGCTTTTATACGGAGGTAATGTTTGCAGAAAAGAACATAAGATTTATTGCTGTCAATAACGGAATAGACAGCGCAAACCAAACCGACAGCGATTTCACTCCTTTTTTGAATATCATTAACGAGTGGTACGCAAAGGATACGTCAAAGAAAATCAAAGCAGTTTTTAAGGCAAAGGGCGAAGCAGGAAAGCATTTAGCGACAATTCCGCCGTATGGGTATATGAAAAGTCCCAGCAATCCGCAGAAGTGGATAATTGACGAGGAAGCGGCGGAAGTTGTGAAAAAGATTTATAGGCTTTGCTTGGAGGGCTATGGCACATCTCAAACAGCAAAACTATTGCAAAGAAAAAAAGTCTTAACCCCACGTTCTTATTGGATAACAAACAGCAGAATTAACGGTTATTCAATGCCTGATAATCCGTACAGGTGGGTAGCTGATACCGTATCGGAAATATTGAAAAAGAAAGAGTATTTAGGACATACGGTGAATTTTAAAACACATAAAAAATCCTATAAATCTAAAAAGAAAATTGACAATCCCGAAAGCGAGCATATGATTTTTGAGAATACTCACGAAGCAATTATTGACCTTGATACTTGGGAGCGTGTACAGGAATTAAGAAAGAATAAGCGCAGACCAACAAGAACAGGCAAAACAAATATGTTTTCAGGTATTGCGTATTGTGCCGACTGCGGACAAAAATTGTACTACTGCACCACGAAATATTTTGAAAGCCGTCAAGACCATTTTGTATGCTCAACTTCACGCAAAGGAAAAGAGGAATGTTCAACGCATTTTATCCGTGCGGCTGTACTTGAGCAAGGCGTACTTGCACATATGAAATATGTTATCGGCTACATATCGCAGTATGAGGATAAATTCCGTAAGGTTATAGGAGAAATACAAAAATCCGAAGCTAAAAAAGAACTTGCCGCAAAACGTAAAATCATATCAAAATCAGAAAAGCGTATCAAGGAATTGGACAAGCTGTTTAAACTGATTTATGAGGATAAAGCAAAAGGCAATCTTTCTGATAACCGTTTTAAAATTCTTGCTGACGATTATGAGCAGGAACAAAAGGAATTAAATGAGCGTATTATCTCCTTAGTTGCTGAAATTGAACAACAGGAGAAACAAGCCGATAATCTTAACCGATTTATTGATAAGGTACATAAATATTTTGATTTACAGGAATTAACACCAGCTATATTAAATGATATAGTAAAAAAAGTTGAAGTCCACGCACCGCAAAAAATAGGCGGTAAACGGACACAAGAAATTGACATCTATTATGATTTGGTAGGTTATCTGCCATTAGCTTTATTTGAAAATGAAAAACGTAATGGAATAGCATAAACACTATTCCATTACGAAAAACAAATATTACTGTTTTATTTAGGGTACCCTAATGTCCGTCTTTTTTATCTGTTAAGAATATATACCATAAATGTAAGATATGAAGCAAACGTTACCCACAAAATATATGGAATTTGAAGATAGGCCGCAGTTTTACTAATCTTACTGAATTGGATTATCATTATTATAATAAGCGCTATTAAAACTAATATCCATACAAATGCGAATAAATATGCCTTCATATTAAAGAAAATAATACTCCAAAAGAAATTAACAGCAAGCTGCAACACATATGTCAGCAAAGCCATTCTTGCGCCCTCCCTGTTTTTATATCTATTTATGAACACCAGAGCGCTTCCGATTCCCATTAATACAAAAAGTATTGACCATACAATCGGAAATACTGCCGTTGGCGGTGACAGCGGCGGTTTAATAATATAATCATATAAATCCATATTATTTTTTGTCAAAAACGCTGACAATCCACCCACACCTAGCGCAATAGCAATTGATATTATATACGGCTTGACTTTATTCCACATACTCTCACCTCTTCCTTTAGCGTATGCAGAAAAATTACTATTCATTCCGAGCAAGCACTATTTACATTTTATTTTTGTTACTCTATACTTATTTTTTTCTTTTTAAGACGCTTATATGTCCACTGACGTATTAACGTATAAATCACCGATGTTAACGGAATAAAAAACAACATTCCCGCAACTCCCATAAGACTGCTTCCTATTGTAACAGCCGCAAGAACCCAAAGTGAAGGCAAACCCACAGAATTACCTACAACACGCGGATATATAAAATTACCCTCTATCTGCTGAATGATAAGAAAGGTAATAATAAATATAAGCGCCTTTATTGGACTTACCATTACAATTAAAAATGCTCCTATTATACATCCGATAAATGCGCCAAAAACAGGAATAAGCGCAGTAAATGAAACAAGCACACTTATAAGCAGAGGATACGGTAAACGTATAACCGACATCACAATAAAAAACATTGTTCCAAGTATCAGCGCTTCCAAACACTGACCTGCTATAAAATTTGAAAATGTTGAATTACTCAATTTTGCAACATATGTTATTTTTTTCACAGTCGTTTCAGGCATAACCGCTTTAACAAACATATTGAGCTGCCGTAAAAGAATCTCCTTTTTTGCCAGCAAATAACACGAAAAAATAAATCCTATAAAAAACGCCGTAACACCTGAAACCACTGCTTTAGCCGCAGAAAACGTACCTGTAAGCATATCTCCCATGCCGTTTTTCATAAAACCAATAGCTGTATCTATAATCTTATCCATATTAAACTGCCAGCTAGATATCCATTCGTATATTTCGGCATTATTTCCAAATAAATTCTCTGCCCATAACTGTATCTTCGGAAAAAATGCTTCAGCGGTTTTTACAAGTTCTTTCACTGTATTTCCAACCTGAGGAACAACGATAAGCACTACTGCGGATATAACAGCAAAAACAAGCGTTACAGTTATAATAAGGCTTATTGGTCTTACGTATTTTTTCTGTACACATCGTATGCTCTCATCATCATTTTTTATTTTAATTACACATTTTTTAAAAAATCTTTTTTCTATAGCGCGCATAGGAATATTAAGAATAAACGCTATTATTCCCCCAAGAACAAATGGAAATATGATTCCCCATGCCAAACCTAATACATAAAAAACTTCATCAATATTCTGTATAGCTAAAAAAGCAATTATTGTAAACAAAATTATACCGCAAATTTTCTTCACATTTTCCTTTGTTAAATTCAATATAAATTCACCTCTAACATATATTTAAGTAAAGAAGTGATAAATACATATTTATCACTTCTTTATCACATTTGTAAAATAAATATAAAAATCTAACAGAACTTAACATCCTGTTAGATTTTATTAAACAATTAAATTACTTAATCATTGAAGCAACTTCCGCCGCAAAATCATCCTCACGCTTCTCTAGTCCTTCACCGGTCTCAAAACGTACAAACTGCTTCAAAGTAATATTACCGCAGCTCTGAACATATTTCGCAACACTTTCCTTATTTTCTGCCTTAACATATTCCTGCTCAAGAAGACACACTTCTTTAAGCTCCTTTGCTAGACGTCCTGTAATCATCTTTTCAATAATTTCCTCAGGCTTGGAAGCATTTTTAGGGTCATTCTTTAACTGAGCAATAAGAATTTCTTTTTCATGATCCTTGTAATCCTGCGGCACATCATCACTTGAAAGATATTTTGGATTAAGAGCCGCAACCTGCATAGCAACATTTTTAAGACATTCCTTGGTAGCGTCATTGCTTTCGGCATCCGCCTCAACAAGCACACCAATTTTACCGGCAGCATGAATATATTCAACAACCGCACCAGCTGTTTCAATTCTTGCAAAACGTCTAATATTCATATTCTCACCGATTTTTGCAATCTTAGCTGTAAGAATCTCTCCTATGGTGCTGTCTCCGCACTTTGTTTCTTTAAGCGCTTCAACATCCACAGGATTTGTTTCAGCAATCGTTTTTGCGACATCTGTTACAAACTCCTGAAACTCCGCATTTTTAGCAACAAAATCAGTTTCAGCGTTTACTTCAACAAGCACGCCGACATTTCCGTTTACATATGCTTTAACTACACCCTCAGCAGCAATTCTGCCTGCCTTTTTAGCAGCAGTAGCAAGACCCTTTTCTCTCAAAAACTCAACAGCCTTATCCATATCTCCGTCTGTTTCTGTAAGAGCCTTTTTACAGTCCATCATACCGCAGCCTGTCATTTCTCTAAGTTCTTTTACGTCTTTAGCTGTAAATGCCATTCTTTTATCCTCCTAATATATATGAAAAATTATTCTTCTTCTGTCATTTCCATATCAGCCTCAGCATCTTCTGCCGCAGGTAATGCATCTTCACCCTGTCTGCCTTCTATAATAGCGTTTGCCATTGTTGAAGCAATCAGTTTTACAGCTCTGATAGCATCATCATTACCCGGAATAACATAATCAACTTCATCAGGGTCACAGTTGGTATCAACGATAGCCACGACCGGAATATTAAGCTTCTTTGCTTCTGCAATAGCTATCTTTTCCTTTCTTGGGTCAACGATAAACATTGCGCCAGGAAGCTTTTTCATATCCTTGATACCGCCAAGATATTTCTCAAGCTTGTCTCTCTGAGCCTTAAGCTTTATAACCTCTTTCTTTGGAAGCATGTCAAAGGTACCGTCTTCTTCCATGGCGTTAATCTGAGCAAGTCTGTCAATTCTCTTCTGAATTGTCTTAAAGTTTGTAAGCATACCACCTAACCATCTTGCGTTAACATAGTACATACCAACTCTTTCAGCCTCTTCCTTAATTGAGTCCTGAGCCTGCTTTTTAGTACCTACAAAAAGAACGTCCTCTCCTGTCGCGGCAATATCTCTTACAAAATAATAAGCCTCTTCTACCTTCTTTACTGTTTTCTGAAGGTCGATAATGTAAATACCGTTTCTTTCTGTGAAGATGTACTCTGCCATTTTAGGATTCCATCTTCTTGTCTGGTGTCCAAAGTGAACACCCGCTTCTAAAAGCTGTTTCATTGAAATTACGTTTGCCATTTTTGTTTCCTCCTTGTTTTTATTAATCCTCCATTTGTTTCACCTTGTGTAAAGACCCCGGCAAAAGGGCAACTTTTATACAATCCACAAATGTGCGTATTTTTCATACCGAGACATTTTATCATATCTCTTCACAAAAATCAACACTTTTTGAAATATTTTCATTATTTCTGTAAATGTTGACGAATAATGTCCGTATATGGTATAATTGTTATGTCATAGTTTCGTAGGTATATGACGGTTACTCATACTATATCTAATGTAA
>CAJUFV010000118.1 GCA_910585795.1 uncultured Clostridia bacterium
ATTTATAATAAATTAATAATTATAAAAAAATTCTACACATGAATATGTGTATTTTTTCATTATGAAATAGAAGTAATTATAATATAAATTCCTGTGCATATAATAGACAATGCGGAGAAAAATATAACCAACTCACCTAAAAGCTTGTTTCTCCTTTGACGGCTTCTGTAACAGGACGCAGCAATATATGTGCTGTTTTTTTCATATTGTGTATTCATCGCAGTTCATCTCCCGTAAATATTATTTTCCTAATACAAAGTATATGCATACACCTTACAAAATATTCCATTTATTTTTTGAAAAATGAAATATTTGTAAATATGGTAAAAAAGGGTTTTAAATTTGAAATAAATATGTTATAATAATTTCACGCTGTTTAAAAAGCATATATTGGGAAAATATTTAATAATCAATCCACTGTTGATGAACAGTTTTTTTATATCATAACAATTATATAAATTTTACAGTACTGACTGAATTATTTACGTATGATTTTTACGCATTTATATAAAGAAAGGAAAATAGTAATGAATCTATGTTCAAAATGTAAGAAAAACCCCGCTGTTTTCTACATTACTAAAATGGAGGGCGACAAAACCAGCAGCGAGGGACTTTGTCTTGCCTGCGCTAAAGAGCTCGGTATTGCCCCATTAAATCAAATGATTGATAATTTCGGTGTGACTGACGATGAGCTTGATAATTTAAATAATCAGATGTCAGAATTTATGGAAAGCCTTGAAGGTATGGAAGGCGGAAATCCACTTGAAATGATGGAACAGTTCTCTGCCGGAGATGATGACGAGGGCGGAGCGGCTACAGCTCCTCTTGATATATTTAAAGAATTTTTCGGAAATATGTCTGAAGGACAAAGCAACGCGGCTGAAGGTAAACAGGAAAAAGAACGAAAAACTCAAAAGAAGAAACATAAAAAAACAATGCTTGACACCTATGGAACAAATCTTACGGAAAAAGCCGCTCATGGAAAGGTAGACAGAGTTGTAAACCGAAATGCTGAGATTGAGCGAGTTATACAGATTCTTAACAGACGCTCAAAGAACAATCCCGTTCTTTTAGGTGAACCCGGAGTTGGTAAAACAGCAGTAGCTGAGGGACTTGCATGCAGAATTTTTGAAAAAAATGTTCCTCCCAAGCTATTCGATTATCAGCTGTATCTTTTAGACTTCACCGCTTTGGTTGCCGGAACGCAGTTCCGCGGACAGTTTGAAGCGCGTCTTAAAAATCTTCTGAATGAGGCCGCAGAGCGAGGAAATGTAATTCTTGTTATTGACGAAATACACAATATAGTTGCCGCAGGAGATGCTGAAGGCGCTATGAGCGCCGCAAATATACTCAAACCTGCGCTTGCACGGGGAGAAATTCAGATTATAGGAGCCACAACTCTTACAGAATACAGAAAACACATAGAAAAAGACAGCGCTCTTGAAAGACGCTTTCAGCCTGTTCTGATTGATGAGCCGTCAATCGAAGAAAGTATTGAAATACTGAATGGAATCAAGGACTATTATGAAAAATATCATGGTGTAAAAATTGCTGATGATGTTATTGAACAGTCCGTTAAAATGTCCGAAAGATATATCACCGACCGTTTTCTTCCCGACAAAGCCATTGACGTCATTGATGAGGCCGGTTCAAGAGTTAACCTTCGTAACAGGGCGCTTTATGACGTAAAAATACTTGAGGGCAGATTAAATGTTCTTGACGAAGAAATGAACACAGCGACAGAGACAGGTAATTTTGAAAAAATTGCCAATCTGAAAACTGAAAAGCTAAAGGTTGAACAAGAAAAATCAAGCGCGCAGGCAGAAGCACTAAAAGCTGAAATCACCTTTGATGATATCGCCGCAGTAATTGAGGGCTGGACCAAAATACCGGTGCACCGACTGACAGAAAGTGAAGCTACAAAGCTGCTTAATCTCGAAAGCCGAATACATGAGCGTGTTATAGGCCAGAATGACGCTGTAGACGCTGTTTCACGCGCCATAAGACGCGGCAGAGCAGATATAACTACAAGAAAACGTCCTGTATCATTTATTTTTGCCGGACCTACAGGCGTCGGAAAAACTGAGCTTGTGAAAACAATAGCTGAAGTTATGTTTGACAATGAAGAAGCTCTTATAAGAATAGATATGTCGGAATATATGGAAAAGCACTCGGTTTCCAAGCTTATCGGCTCTCCTCCTGGATACGTCGGCTATGACGATGCAGGACAGCTCACTGAAAAAGTACGAAGAAAACCATATTCTGTTATACTTCTTGATGAAATTGAAAAAGCGCATCCTGAAGTATTTAATCTCTTCCTGCAAATACTTGATGATGGTAGAATTGCCGACAGCCATGGAAAAATAGTTAACTTTGAAAATACAATTATAATAATGACAACAAATGCAGGCTCAGAATTCAAAACCGCGGCGGCCGGATTTAATTCCAGTGATGATGTTAAAATAGAAGATAATGTATCAAAAAGTCTTAAACAATTCTTTAAGCCTGAATTTCTTAACAGAATTGACGATGTTGTAACCTTCAAATCACTGACAAAAGAGGATTTACGTAAAATTATTGATTTACTGTTAAAGGATATTGTCACAAAGCTGTCCGAAAAGGGAGCTGACTTTATTATTACAGATAACGCAAAAGAGCTCATTCTGGAAAAGGGCTATGACAAAAAATACGGAGCAAGACCTCTTAAACGCTCTATACAGAAGCTGCTTGAGGATAAGCTGTCACAGCTTTCTCTGACAGGACAAATCACTCATAGATGTACCATAACCGCTGACAGAGATAATGATAAGCTTTCCGTAACGGTTGTTCAAAAGCTTATTGATGCTTGAAAAATTTACCACTGATATTTTATTATAATACCGCAAATAATATTTATGTACCGTAAATACGGTGACGGAAATTTTAATTCGGAGGTATAGTATCATGGCATGTGGATGTAGCGGAGACGCAAACAAGAGCATCAAATGTACTGTAACACAGTGTGCTAATCACTGCGGTACAGCAGATTATTGCTCACTTTCTTCTATTCAGGTAGGTACACACGAGTCAAATCCGACAATGGTTGAATGTACAGATTGTAATTCTTTTGAATTGAAGAAATAAGCAATACTAAAACGTTTTCCATTATAAGGAAACATATTTTGAACAAATAAATTACTACAGTTAATTTATTATGTTATACTAACATTTCAGAACCTAAAAATAAAGAGCCGTTAAACGGCTCTTTATTTTTACACTTTTTCTATTGTGTTTATTTTTCCATTTTCCAATATTGTACACTATACGGCGGCAACTCACTTCCGCCTCCGAAGTCATGCGTATTGCCAGTAATAAGCTCTTCTGCCATACCGCATCCAGCATCAAAATGTACCGTTACAGGATTTTCATCCGCATTTATCGCAACAAGCACACGTTCATCATCATACCTTCTTTCAAAAATACAGTGCTTATTCTGAAGCACAACCGAACGGAAATCTCCATAACAAAGCGCCTTGCTGTTCTTATACGCGTCCGCCAGCTTTGCAATAAATTCCGTAAGCTCATTACTCTCCGGTTCATCAAAGCATGCGCGCAGCGCGCTGTCACCCTCGCTCTTATCCGCTTTTGCGCCCCATTCACTGCCATAATAAACACATGGAATACCAGGCATACCAAAAATCATACCATAAACAAGAGGAAGATGCTTTTCATTTGTCAGTATGCTCGCGATTCTTGAAACATCATGATTATCCGCAAAAGCAAGGAGATGCTTGCCTCTATACAGTGTCCAGTTTTCAGGTCCAAACTGACGCAGAAGCGAATGAATAATCTCAAACATATTCATGCTATTAAAACTGGAATAAACACCCTTATAACATTCATAATTTGTACAGCTATGACACATTTCATCATTTACAAACTGATTATAATCGCCGTGAAGAAGCTCACCTATAAGCACAAATTCCTCCTTAAGAGTACCCGTAAACCATCTAAGACGCTTCAAAAAGTCCTTGTCAAGGCAGTATGCAACGTCAAGACGCAGACCGTCAATATCAAATTCATCAATCCAGTACTTAACCGCATCCAGAATATGACTTATAACCTCCTCATTACGCAAATTCAGTTTTACAAGGTCATAGTTACCTTCCCAGCCCTCATACCATAAACCGTCATTATAATTTGAGTTGCCGCTGAAATTTATAAAAAACCAGTCGCAATATCGAGAGCTTTCACGATTTCTCAAAACATCCTCAAACGCCCAAAAACCGCGTCCTACATGATTAAATACACCGTCAAGCACAACCCTGATACCATTTTCATGAAGATTATCAACAATCTTTTTAAAATCATCATTTGTACCAAGACGGCAATCTATCGTCTTATAATCACGCGTATTATATCCATGTGTGTCCGATTCAAAAACAGGCGAGAAATATATCGCGTCCGCGCCAATCTCTTTTATATGAGGAATCCAGTCATTTACTTTATTTATTCTATGTTTGAGCGCTCCGTCATTCTCAAACGGCGCGCCGCAGAAGCCGAGCGGGTATATCTGATAAAATATACTTTCATATGCCCACATAATTTTCTCCTTTCAATATAAAAACCGACGCTTTCGCAAGCCTGAGCAAAAGCGTCAGTTGTAAGTACTCTATGCTGTCCAGTTAATTTCTCTTTGAAAGAACATCTTTTTCATATTTTTCAATTTCTTCATACCAAGACTTATCAGTCGGAACGCCGCACTGCTTACAGTATTCAACCCAAATATCGCCAAACGGAAGTGTCTTAACCTCCTCCTGAAGCATCATAAGCTTTGAGAACTGCGCTGTATCCTGTAATTCCTTAAGTTCAGCATGAGGCATAAGCATAGCGTTAAGCATACACTTTTGCCAGCTTCTAATACCGACAATCCATGCCACAACCCTATTAATACTTGCGTCAAAGAAGTCCAGAGCCATATATACACGCTCTGTAGCATCATTTCTTACAATTTCCTTCGCGATTTCTCTCGGCTCGTCATCAAACAGCAAAACATGGTCACTGTCCCAGTGAACACCTCTTGTAATGTGCAGAGCTATCTCAGGATAGAAGCAAAGAAGCGCTGGAATTTTATCAGACACCATTTCCTCTGGATGATAATGACCGTTATCAAGAAGAGGAATACATCCGTCATTCATCGCGGCAATATTAAGAGTAAACTCTCCGCTGCCGCAGGTATATGATTCAACGCCTATACCAAAGAACTTTGATTCAGCGCATGGCTTTACAAGATTTTTGTCATAAGGCTCAGAAAGAATTTCCTCAAACGACTGCTTATATCTCATTCTTGGACCCATTCTGTCAGCAGGAACATCCTTCAGTCCGTCGCCTGTCCAGATATTCATAACACACGGCATACCGGTTTCCTTTGCGAAATATTCAGAAATTCTGATACAAGCCTTACCATGGTCAACCCAGAATTTGCGTATTTTCGGGTCAGGGCTTGAAAGTGTAAGTCCGTCAGGACCTACCATAGGATGTGAAAAGAAGGTTGGATTAAAGTCAATACCCATTCCTCTTTCCTTTGCAAAATCAACCCACTTCTTAAAATGCTTAGGCTCCAGCTTGTCACGGTCAACCTGCTCTCCGTCCTCAAAAATGGCATAATTCGCATGTACATTAATTTTTTTAGCGCCCGGAGTAAGTGAAAAAGCCTTATCCATATCAGCCATAAGCTCTTCTGGATTCCTTGCCTTGCCTGGATAATTTCCTGTCGTCATAATACCGCCCGTAAGAGGACCGTTATTTTCAAAACCCAAAACATCGTCTCCCTGCCAGCAATGCACTGTAAGAGGGATGTTTTTCAGCCTTGCGATAGCCGCGTCCGTATCAACACCATATTCAGCATAAATAGCCTTTGCAGACTCATATCTGTTTTTCATAATTTCTTCTTTCATGAAAATTTCCGCCTTCCTTGTTATTTTTCAATAAATCTAATACCAATATTATATATTATTTTATCTAATTTTGCAATAGAAAATTAGATAAAATGAGAAATTTTTCAAAATCCAGCAATAAACTGTACATATTACACATTTTGCTCCGCCATCAAGCCTTTAAGTCTCAGAACACGCCTAACAGCGCTGTCAATAGTATCCATGCTTATTCTTCCATCATACAACGCGGAAAGTATCTGATTATATGCAGTGTCATAATCCGTAGTAATAATCAGGTCATTTCCGGCATTTACAGCCATAATATATACATCTTCTAAATCCGCTACCGCTCCCATTGCAATATCATCAGTCATTATAACTCCGTCAAAACCAAGCTCATTCCGAAGTATATTATGTATTTCCGGAGAAAGCGACGCAGGATATTTACTGTCAAGATTTTTTACTGTATTATGCGCGACAAGCACACAGTCCGCTCCCGCAGCTATACCTGACCGAAATGGAATAAAATCACCTCCTGTTTTGATTCCGTCAGTATTTTCCGTAATTTGCCTGAATGACAGCGCTGACCGTTCGTCAACAGCGCTGCCTGTATGAGTATCAGCGCTTCCGCCGTAACCCGGAAAATGCTTTAAGCACGAAGCCATGCCGTTCACTTTCATTGAATCCACAATATTTTTTATACATTCCGCTGTTTCCTCAGCATCAACGCCCATACTGCGGTCATACATAAAATCTTCAGAATCTGTGCATACATCCGCGACAGGAGCAAGATTCATTGTTATACCCAACTCCCTAAGCAAACGTGATTTTTCTGAAGAATTTTCTATAAGAGCCTCCATTCCGCCTTTTTTATATATTTTTTGAGGCGATTCATATTTTTCCGGCACCAGCTTCGGATTTGAGCTTACGCGCACGACTGTTCCGCCTTCCTCGTCAACACCTATTACAAGCGGAATACGGCTTTTTTTCTGGTAAGTGTTTATTTTAGTTTTAACTTCTTTTTTTGTCAGGCCTTCAAAATCCCGTCCAAACATAAGAACTCCTCCAGGCTGCTTTTCCATAAGCTCGTCAATCAGTTCATTCTCCACACAACGGACAAATAAAATCTGCCCCACTTTTTCCTCAATAGTCATTGCAGAGAATACATCCTGCCCCATCTTGTCTGTGCTCCTCGGCAGCTTTACATTCCTGTCTCCGTTACAGCCTGACAGCAAAAACACTGCCGTTATTATGAATATTAATAGCTTTTTCATCATTTATCCCCCATACTATCATCTTCGCTTTGAATATTCAATGATTTTATGATTTGCGGAAAAGGACTGTAAATTAGCGTCAAAATACAAATGTGATACTCCAGAACCACGCACCATTTCTCCGTTTTCAACCCTGTTAGTACAATCCCATGTAGTATCTACGATTACCCATCTTCCGTCCACATAAACCTCATTCCACGCGTGATTCTGCTCCTCCGTAACAACCGTTTCATCAGTCCATTCCGTATCCTCTCCCACACCGAGCGCATATCCGGAAACAACATTACACGGAATATCAATACTGCGGCACAATGACGCCATAAGCGTAGCAAAACCAAGACATACTGCTTTTTGCGTTTTTATTATATCCGATGCATAATACGGCGGGCTTTCCTCTCCTGACAGACTGTCAACATCATAGTACATATATGTGCATATCCAGTCATGAATAGCAAGCGCTTTATCGTAATCACTTTCTATCCCGTCAGTAAGCTGAATCGCGATAGAAGAAATTGCCTCACTATCAGGCTGAATTGAAGCTGTTCGTTTAAGGGCATCCTTTATAGACTTTTCCTTTTCATACATTAGCTTATTATTATTAAATACGGATGACTGCGCAAGCTCCCAGCCGCCGTCCGGAGTCTTGTCAAGCTTCACATAATTATAAACCCAGCTTTCAAACTGTCCGTATGCCTTACTGCCTGTATAAACAGCAAGCTTCAAGGACAAATCCTCCGTATCCGGAATTGTTATACGCTTATCAAATTCCCCATCCGCATTTGCCGCAAATCCGGTCTGCTCAAGTGTTTCTCCGCTCTCATCAGTAAATTCGGCAATAAGATGAGCCTTGTTTCTTCTTGACACAATACCGAATATCTCAACCGTATCATATTCAGCAATTATACCTATATTCTCCTTTGGGTAAAAGCTAAGCATCGGGCTATTTTCAATATAGGCGTTTGTCGCAACATCTGAAGGGTCAACAGGAAGCTCTTCTTGTTTTATAAAAGCCTTAATTTCCGCAAAAGACGGAATAAGGTCCGTCAGCTCCGCAAGCCGTTCAGAACTCCGCGAAACCGTATCACATATTTTAGGAGCCTTTTCCCGCAAAGCAGGAAAATATTCTCCGAAATTAAGAAATAAATCTGTTTTCGCATTTACAACAGCCAGCACCACCGCAAGCAATACAAGCGCCGCTGTCAGTCTTTTTAAAAATTTCATAATACACTCACCATTACTTTTATCTGTTATTCATATGAATACATTCCATAACATACTGCTCAAGAGCCGTCCATTCATCAACACGGCCCTCCTTTATGGCAAGGTCTAATTCCGCAACACGCCTTACCATCCATGTCAGCGCTTCTTCGCTGAATCCCTTTGCGCCGTCAATATACTTTCTCACAATATATGGCGAAACACCAAGCTCTCGGGCAATTTCATTCTGCGGCGAACCCTGCATCAGCTTTGCGAAAAGCATTTTATCAAATGACGCCAGCATCAGATAAATCAGATTAAACGCGCTTTCATGTACCGTCTTTAAATCTGTCATAGTATTTATTGCCCTGCCTGTATCTCCCGCCATTATAGCATCAGTCAGTTCAAATACAATGACCTGTATAGATTTTGACACAATGCGGTCAATATCTGTTTTATATATTTCCTCTTCACAAAAATCCAGCAGCTTCCCCAGCTCATTGTTAATATTACTTAATCCCGGGTCACACAAGGTCACAAGATAATAGGCATTTTCCTTTGAAATTTTCTTTTTTGCCTTAAGACATCTTCCTATTATCCATGTAACAAGGTCTGCCTCGCTCTGATATGAAAATTCCACCACAGTCCCAGCCTTCGCGGCCGCTTTATAAAGCGCGCTCCGCTTATCTACTGACAGCTCATCAAAAACAACCACCGTGTCTTCCGCAATTCTTTTAAACTTTTCAGACCAGAATTCTTTTTTTTCTTCGGAAGACGGTCCGCCGGCTGAAGAACGCTTAGACATAAAAATCCCGCTGTTTTTTATATGAATAAGTTTTTTATCAGTCATCATAGGAAAACTTTCCAACGCGTTATCATATTCTGAAAAAGCTATATCCGCTCCTTTTATTGTTATATGATTAAATTCAGGAAAACCTCCGTCCGGAATTTTTTCGATAATATGTCCGACATACATCTCGCGGAGAAACTCTTCCTCTCCGTAAAGTACATACAACGATGATAAAACCCCGTCCTTTAACTGTTTTTTCAGTTTCAGCAAATTTTCATTTTTTTTACCCGCCATAGCTATCTCCTGTTAAATACATCTACATTTATTTTACCGTTTTTCTTCACAATAAAGCTCACATTGCCGTCATAGTCCGTACGGTACACCTCCGTACCGCTAAGATTAGAAAGAACCTGGTCACTAGGAAAAGAATATGTATTATCCTCACCTACACTTATGACCGCATATTCGGGCTCAACCGCTTCTACCCATTCCCTGCTTGTCGATGTTTTTGAACCGTGATGCGCAACCTTCAGTACATCAGATTTTTCAGCCTTGCCAGCGTCAATCAGGCATTTCTCCGCAAACGCTGATATGTCACCCGTAAATACAGTTTTAAATCCGCCGTATTCCACATAACAGATACATGTTGTGTCATTTTCATCATTACTTATCTTAGTCTTTTCCGCCGGAGGAACAACGCGTATTGTCATTCCGTTATTATATGTAAGCAATGTTTCTTCCGATATATAATATACCTTTGTATCATGCTCCGCAGCCGCCGTTTCAAGAGCCATACGCCATTCATTTCCCTCCATCACATCCGGAAGAAAAAGATTCCGCACATTTATATCCTCTATAGCCGCTATAATTCCCTGAACATGGTCTTTATGATAATGACTTACAAACGCGCTGTCAACCTTAGTTATACCCTCTGCCTTAAGATATTCAAGATAAATTTCTCTGCCGGGATTATAATCAGAATATGAATTCCCGCCGCCTCCGTCTATAAGAATGTTAAATCTGTGAGGAGCTCTTATAAGCGCGCCGTCACCCTGTCCCACATTCACAAAAGTAATTTCCACTTCGCTAAAACGCCGCGCCTCATTCACTGCTTCTGAAGTCATAAGCGCAAACGCTACAAATAACGCCATATACATATGCTGTTTTTTATTCTTGACATATTTAACCGCCGCTACCACAAAAAACAGATACATAATAAGAAATACAATTCCAGGTTTGGCAAGCGATATTCCTGTAAGATGAAGTTTGTCAGCTATTATAGGAACATATTTAATCACAAACAACATACAGCTTACCGCCTGACGCACTACCGGAGCGGCATGAAATACAGCGAGCATCGCGACCAGCAGCGGTGACAGCAAAAGGATAACACTTACGCACGGCAGTAATATTACAGACAGTAATACGGAGAAAACTGAAACATAATTAAAGAAATATGCCGCGATAGGTATTAACCCAACAGTACATATTATACCTACCGTAAAAGTACGCCTAAAATATTTTATTTTTATAAATTTCAGTTTATATTCAACATATTCATAAAAATAATATATCATTACACTGCACAGCATTGACATTGCAAATCCTGCATTAAAATATACAAGAGGATTTACAATTCCCATAATCAAAGCCGAGGCACCAAGCACATCCGGATAATAAACCCTGCCAAAAAAATGTTTCCACAGTATAAACAGTGACATCATTATACTCAGCTTTAAAAAGACAACACCAGAACAATTAAGCATTGCATATATAATAAGTAGAAATACTGTTAACAGGTCCCGTTTTCTTCTGCTCATCGCTCCCAGTACAAGGCTTATAAGAGACATGAACATAGTAATATGCAGAAAAGCCGGATAAAAGAAACGTTTGACTCCAGTACACACAAGAATATCATCAAACTCCGGTGAAAATTCCTTTTTATTTCCCGTAAGAATTGCCTTTAAAATTGCCGCATAGTCATCTCTGTAGTTTTCTTCTATAATATTTGAAATAAAATTCTTTACAGCAACACCTGCCGCATACGGAGAATAATCATGTATTGTATCACCGGCAATGGTAATTTCATTAGAATACATTTTAAAGAAAATATTTCTGCTTTTATAATAAAGTCTATAATCTGTGCCGCTGTCATTCATTTTTTTCGGTAGCTCTTCAGGCATACCGCTGAAAATAACTGTATCGCCATAATTAAACTTTGTATCTGATGTAAGAAGAAGTTTTCCGCTTATAGTTTTTTCCTCACCTTTATACGCGGCTGTTTTCATATCTATCTCATATCTGACATTATCCTCACTCTGAATAGGAATTTCTGAAATACGTCCTGTAATGGTAACATATCTTCCCGTATATGCAGATAAATCCTGTCTGCCGGTATCCGTACTGTAACGGCAAAGCGTCACTCCCAATACCATAGCAAACATCATGATTAATATTTTTATATTAAATTTATGTTTAAAAAATGCTTTAATTGTCAATACCATTATAAGGGATACAATGAAAATTAATGCAAAACCAGATGAAATTCTCTCATTCAGATATATTCCTGAAGCAAAAAATATAGCTATTTTAATATATTCTATCATCCGTACAACCTCATACTTTATCAGAAATTCATTTCCTAATGATATTTATTATATCAAATAGCTGTTTCTATTGCAATGGAATGTAATGCTTGTAACAATTGTAACGCAATTGTAATATAAGGTGTTTATTCTTCCTTTGTGCATAAAAGTAAATTTTAAAACCTCATTATGTGCATTATTTGAAAAAATTTATTTTTGTCAAATATATCCTAGTAAGACAAAAATTTTATTAAAATAATAGAAGCTTTATACAAAAAGGATGGTGTTTTTATTACAAAACGCGCACTTGTGTTACTGTAGTGTTACAGAATTAATACAAAACAATTAAAAAAAGTGTTGACAAATGAATTTAAGTGGTGTATAATTCCATTTGTAATGTTTTTGAAATATTTCGGTAATCAAAACGAAATTCAAGTAACGTTTTTGAAATAAAGCTTACTTGGAAAATTTAGGAGGTTTTAATTTATGAGGAACTTAAAGCATTCAATTACCGCTATAATTGCGGTTGCGATGATAAGTTCGCTTGCAGCGGCACAGGCCGCAACATTGAAGGACTCAAAAATTGAAAAAACACAAAGAATTAACGCGGTAACAACTCAGAAAAACATAGTAATAGCTCAGAAAGATGTTACAGACGCCATTAAAGGTACAGCAGAACTCTTAAGCGTGTCCGAAGAATCACAGGAAAATGCAATTGAAGAAAGCGCAATAGCTTCAAAAAGCTTCTACCCGCTTGGATATATATCCGTCGCCGAAGGAGTTAATGTAAGAGAAACTCCTTCGGACGAAGCCGTAATAACAGGTCAAATTGACGTATGCAGTGAGATTGAAATTATAGAAAGCTCTGAGGGCTGGTATAAAGTCGCTTATAACGGCGGTCAGACAGGCTATGTCTCAAAAGATTCCGTTACGCAGGATAAAGCTCTTGCGGAGGATGCCCAAAAGAGCCTTTCAAACTATAGAATTGCTCAGGTAACACTTTCAGGGGATTCCGTCAGAGTACGCGAGCAATCAAATACAGATTCAAATATACTTGATGAGCTTACAGACGGTACCTATGTATATGTATTATGGGGCGAGGATGATTTTATCAGAGTATGTTACGGAGACGACTATAAAGAAGGCTATGTTATAAATACATCACTTGAATTTACAGGTGAATGGGAAGAAAAATCAAACATTTCACAAAAACAGCAGGAAATTGCCGAAGCAAAGGCGGCGGCTGAAAGAGCAGAAGCGTTTGCTCGCCAGAATGCTCCCGCTGTAGGCAAAAGCATCTCTGATACTGCCGCTGAAGCAGCTGAAGCGAAGGCAACAGCAGCCTCTTCTTCAAGAGGTGAAGCTATCGTAAATACCGCAATGAAATATCTTGGTGTTCCGTATGTATGGGGAGGCACTTCCCCTTCAGGTTTTGATTGCAGCGGTCTTGTTCAGTATGTATGCGCAAAAAACGGTATAAGCGTAAATCGTGTTGCAGCTGACCAAAGAAACAACGGTGTATATGTAAGCCGTGAAAATCTACAACCAGGCGATTTAGTATTCTTTGCCAAGGGCGGCAATATTCATCACGTAGGAATCTATGTAGGTAACGGACAAATGATTCATGCGCCTCAGACTGGTGACGTTGTAAAAATTTCGTCTATAAATACCGAATATCGAATTTCTTCTTATGCAGGAGCCGTCAGAGTATATTAATTCTGAATTTAAAAGGTGTTCTATTAATTTAGAACACCTTTTTTAGCGCTTACTACATTTTTACATATTGAATTTATCTAAGATGTATGATACAATCATTTTGTAAATTATAGTAATTATTTGTTTTGATATAATTAGGAGAAATAATAATGAAATATAGTCACTGCTACCCGTCCATACATGAAATACTGTTTAAACCACTGCTTATATTTACCGCGTTGCTTGGTGTATATCTTCAGGCAAAGCTTGACGGAGGATTTTTCTGTACAAACGTGTATTTATATTTTACTATATTTAGTAACACAGGAACTGCCATAGTATTTTTTATATTCTTGATATTTGAAATTGCCGAACGTATAAATAAAAAAACTTATTTAAAACCATTTATGTTTACCATAAAATATATGTTTACTGCTGCGCTTTCAATAACGCTTGTGGTCTCCGCATCATTACTTGCTCCTTTTAAAGATATGGCCTATCTATTCTCGGTAAAAAATCTTACTGTACATATTTTTGCGCCTCTTATCGCTGTTTTGGATTTTATTATCTTTGACAAACATTTTAAGATAAAATGGTATATGCCATTTCTCGGATTAGCTCTTCCGGCTGTATATTCAGCACTAACTATTCTCCTTTCTATACGAGGAATACATTATTCAAACGGAACAATATATCCATATTACTTCTTTAATTGGCGGGAGCTCGGCTGGTGGACATTTTCAAAATCATGTCTCGGTGTCGGATGGTGGCTTATCATTATAGGCTTTGTATCGCTTATTTTGTCATCAACACTTATTTTTATAAAGGAAGCTGTAACAAAATAAATTATTTTATTCTTGACATTTTATTAACGTTATGG
>CAJUFV010000119.1 GCA_910585795.1 uncultured Clostridia bacterium
AAAATATTTTTTATATCGTGGGGTCATTATACTTTTAAAGGAGGGGTTAGATGAAAAATACAGTGTTGGTGGTGGATGATGATAGGGAGATAGTTGAAAGCATAGCGATATTTCTGAAAGCAGAGGGGTATGACGCGGAAAGAGCTTATACAGGAATAGAGGCGCTTGACGTCCTTATGTCAAAGGAAATACATTTAATACTGCTGGATATTATGATGCCTGAGCTTGACGGTATACAAACACTTATGAAAATACGCGAAAGCAGAAATATTCCGGTTATACTTATAAGCGCGAAGTCAGAGGACAGCGATAAAATTTTAGGACTGAATATAGGTGCCGATGACTATGTAACTAAGCCGTTTAATCCTTCGGAGCTGATTGCGCGTGTGAAATCACAGCTAAGACGGTACACTCAGCTTGGGGCAATGGAGGTTGTAAGCAATAAAATAGAGATAGACGGACTTATTCTGGATACAGATTCTAAAGCTGTTTATGTGGATGGTGAAGAGACAAGACTTACGCCGATAGAGTATAAAATACTGGAGCTTTTATGCAAAAATCCAAACAGAGTATTTTCTGCTGATGAAATTTATTCAAGAGTATGGAATGAAACGGCAGCGATAAACGATAATACAATCGCAGTGCATATTCGTCATATTCGTGAAAAAATTGAAATTAATCCTAAAGAACCAAGATATTTAAAGGTAGTATGGGGAATCGGTTATAAAGTCCAAAAATAAGGGAGGTAATTCTTATGAAAAAAGTAATCTACAGCACGCCGTTGAAATTTACTGCGATTATATTGTGCGCAATAGCTATGGCGGTAAGCTCATATCTGATAACGACAAATTTCTTGAAGGAGGATAATGTTTATTTGTTTGAAAATTCATATGAGGACAGTCTTTCGGCTGGCTCATTACTTAACAGTGAATTTGTAGCATTATCCAGAATGCTGGAGAATACAGCAGATGAAACCGGCAGACTGCGTCCTGAAAAGCTTGTGGATATGCCGTCTGCTGATAAATGGGAATATTACATTAGGGTAAATGATAAAGAATATTCAAATGTTAAAAACCAAGGTTACGAAAAATTTAAAAATAGTGATTTATCAATGGGTGTAAGCGCTGATTTGAGTGTTGGGTATGGACAAACAGGAAATATGAAGAACAGAGAAGGTTTTGCGAATAATCGTACAGGCTATGGAGGCTACTATTTTATTGATAGTCAGAAAGACAGTTATCAGCTCTGCGTTAGAATGGGAGAAAAAAATAAGGCAGAACACAGCGCGCAGTGGGAAACAATGAAAACAGACGCGGATAACGCGGTAAATGCCGTGTTTGTATTCTTCGTGTTTGCGGTAGCAATGCTTATATATCTTCTTTGTGTTACGGGTAAAAAGTATGATAGTGATAAAATACAAATGATGCTTATAGATAAAATGTTTGTTGAAATAACGGCTGTTTTGTTTTTTACAATACTTATCGGCGGAGGAGTATTAACGATTTTCGGGGCAGCTTACTTTATCATGGAAGAGAATGTGTTTGTGGCAAATCAACTTTCGGCTATGTCAATTTTTGCTGTTGTGTCACTGTCACTGCTGATGCTTCTGTCACTTGTACGCAATATTAAAAACGGTACTTTCCTGCATCGCTCGATGATAGTGAGAATGTGTAGATTTTTATGGAAGATAATTAAAACAGTTATTATATTTTTTTGGGACACAATTATAAGAATATTTAAAGCAATAAGACGGGGCATGTCAGAAGTAAAAAGGGCAATACTTACAGTTTCCTCGAAAAATTTCAGTGGACGTTTTGTAGGAATTTTGATAGTTATGTTTGCGATAGCTGTATGTATTTTGACGGTTCTTACTGTAGCAAGTCCGGCATTTCTTATAATTCTAATAATTTTTGTTGCCATATCGGTTATTTTTATAGCAAAGCGTCTTATAGGATTTGAAAAAATAAGGAATGGTGTGGAGAAAATAAAAGATGGTGATTTAAACCATAAAATAGAAGACTGTCCTGAAGGCGTGATTGGCACAATGGCTGATAATATCAATTCAATCGGCAATGGACTTCAGAAATCATTTGAAAATGAAGTCAGAGCAGAAAGAATGAAGTCAGAGCTTATAACGAATGTATCGCATGATTTAAAAACGCCGCTTACGTCCATAATAAACTATGCAGACCTGCTATCTAAGCAGACTCTTGTTCCATATGAAGCAAATGATTATGTTAAAATAATTAAGCAAAAGAGCGAACGTTTAAAACAGCTTACAAATGACCTTTTTGATATTTCAAAGGTACAGAGCGGCAATGAGGAATTTGATATAGAGGATATTGATATTTGTTTGCTTATAAATCAGGCGATGGCAGAGCTTAACGAAAGTATACAGCAGTCGGGACTTATATTCAAAGTATCTTCGGAGGATAAAGAGATATTTGTAAGAGCTGACGGTAGAAAAATATCTAGGGTATTTGAAAATTTGTTTGTTAATTGTGTAAAATATGCAATGAAGAACACGCGTGTATATATTAATATAGTGAATGGGACCTCCGAAATTGTTGTAGAAATAAAGAATATAGCAGGATATGAGATGGATTTTGATGAAACAGAGATTGCCGAGCGGTTTGTACGCGGTGACAGTGCCAGAAGTACTGAGGGGAGCGGACTTGGTCTGGCGATTGTAAAGAGCTATGTAGAGGGTTGCGGAGGAAGTGTTGAAGTAAAAAAAGACGGAGATTTATTTAAGGTTATACTCCATTTTGTTAAATAACTATTGACACTGACCGTGAGTAAATGATATGATGTAATGAAATAAGCGAAACGGAGAAAAATTATGTTTATAGATAAGGCAAAAATATTTATAAAGGCAGGTAAAGGCGGTAATGGAGCTATTTCATTTCACAGAGAAAAATATGTTGCCGCAGGCGGACCTGATGGGGGTGACGGCGGTAAAGGCGGTAATGTTATATTTAAGGTGGAGCTTGGAATGACGACTCTTATGGATTTTCGGTATAAGAGAAAATATGCGGCTCAGAGCGGTATGGATGGCGCCGGTAAGCGTCAGAAAGGGAAAAAAGGCGAGGATATTATTATAAGTGTGCCGCAGGGCACACTTATCCGTGATGCTGAAAGCAACAGAATTATAGCAGATTTGTCTCATCCTGACAAGGAGATGGTGCTTGCCCGCGGAGGAAACGGCGGCTGGGGTAACGCTCATTTTGCGACAGCTGTGAGACAAACGCCTAATTTTGCAAAGAACGGTCAGGCGGGAGATGAACGTGAAATTATACTTGAGCTTAAATTACTTGCGGATGTTGGTTTAGTAGGCTTTCCAAATGTGGGAAAGTCAACGCTTTTATCTATGACGACAAAGGCTGACCCTAAAATCGCGAATTATCATTTTACAACTTTGGAACCGAATCTTGGAGTGGTTGACCTTGGCGACCACAGAAGCTTTGTGCTGGCGGATATTCCGGGAATTATAGAGGGCGCGAACGAGGGAGTGGGATTGGGACATGAGTTTTTGCGTCATATTGAACGTACCCGTATTCTTATACATGTAGTGGATGTTTCTGGAATTGAGGGCAGGAATCCAATAGAGGATTTTGATATAATAAATGATGAGCTTTCAAAATATGACATGTCGCTTGAGGAAAGGCCGCAGATAGTAGCGGCTAATAAAACTGATATTATACAGAATCAGGAAATGTATCAGGCATTTATTGAAGAAATGAAAAAACGAGGCATTGAGATTTTCGAAATTTCCGCAGCGACTAATAAGGGGATTGATACTCTTATGAATAAGACATATGAGGAATTGAGCAAGCTGCCTCAAGTGATGATATTTGAGCCTGAAATGGACATAGACGAGGCGGAATTTGTTTCAGACGATAAAGGCTATGAAATTAGTCGGGATAATGAAGCTTTTGTTATAACAGGTTCGTGGATTGAAGCTGTAGGAGGCAGTGTAAACTTCTCTGATAATGAATCGCTCCAGTATTTTCAGAGAGCGCTTCTTAACCGCGGCGTGATTGAAGAACTTATTAATATGGGGATTAAAGAAGGACAGACAGTGCGTATAGGTGATTTAGAATTTGATTTTGTATTTTAACATATTAAAAAGGGACACTAGATTTTGGTGTCCCTTTTGCTTGACGAAAATATCGTAATTACTATTGTGCATTGCCTGTAGTATTTGCGCTATAGTGTGCGTTTTTTTTTGTGTTCCCGTATATATAATCCAAACGCGCATGTAATACACATGGCGATGACGACTGATGCGGTAATGAGTTCAAATGCTGACACACTGGCAAAGGAACGTCCCAGAGACGGCGCGAATACTGCCGAGGTTATAGGGTTGAAATGAAGATATATGAGCATATATAGTCCTGCAACAATTCCGTGCAGCGCTTTACCTGTTATATAGGGCAAAAGACTTAAATGATATTTGGCGATAACAGCCATGACCTGAGCATGGACACTGATGCCGGCAAAGCCTACAATAACAGATGTTAAAACAAGCTTTTGAGCTATGGAAATGGTCAGACCTGATATTTTTACTGTGCCGGTGACAAATTCAAGCAGCCCTGAAAATAAAGCGTTTGCTGTTCCGTTAAGAGGAATAATATCAAGTAAAAGCCTTGATATAACACTGAAAAACAGTACGGCTCCGCAGACCGTAAGAATATTCCGTATTCCGTTTTGAAGCGCGATATTAAATATTTCTCCCATACTTCGGTCAGGACTAGTCATTTGTGTAGGCGGAGCGCAGTGCTTGTTTCTGCCGTAAAAGCGGAATAAGATACCTACTGTAAGCGCCGCAAGAATATGCGCCGTATATAGAGCAATACCATAGTGTATATTTGAATATACGGCTATACCAACAGAACCAAGGATGAATAATGGACCTGAATTATTGCAGAAAGCCAGAAGTCTTTCGGCTTCGGTTTTTGATAAATAACTGCTTTCATATAATTCGCCGGCAGTAATCGCTCCAAGCGGATAACCGCTCACTATACCAAGGATAAAAGCGCTGCTTCCAGCAGGACTGACCCGAAATAGCGGAAACATACAGAACTGAAAAGCTTTTGCCAGAAGCTCACAGAAGCCTGAATAAATAAGTATTCCGGAGCATATAAAGAACGGAAAAAGAGAAGGTACAATCATTTCAAAGCATATATTCAGCGCATCAGAGGCATATCCTATTGCCAAAGATGCGTTTTTTACAAGCAGTATAATTGTACCAACAGAAAACATGTAAATAAATATTTTTTTTAATTTCATACCGAATTCTCCAATCAATTGATTTATTCCATTATATGATGACTTTTTGTACTTAAAACCTATATATTTTCATAAATTGTATAGGGAGCTGATGTAAATGAAAAAAAGAATATCTGAAACCGTTGCTGACGCGTGGGGTGTGCCAAAGGATGTCATAATGAATATACCCCGCATGACAATTTCCGGAGATAAAGAAATATATATAGAAAATCATAAGGGCATACTTGAATATACCAGTACGGAAATACGTGTGTCAACTGCTATGGGCGTAGTGCATGTTCAGGGGGAAAAGCTGGTTATTGAGCGTATACGCCCGGAGGATTTAGTGATAGCAGGTACATTTTCAAAAGTTGAATATGAAATATAGTAATAATTCCTGTAGAAAAAGGAGTAAAAAATGTTCAAGAAGTTCTTTAAATTTCTGTACGGATATGTTATAATAGAAATATATGGCATGGATACGGAAAGATTTGTTAATATATGTATGCGCCGTGGTATAGAGGTATGGGGCACTGTTCCTGTAGAAAATGGTATAAGGCTCGTCATATTCAGAAATGATTTTTTTCGTATACGCAGTATAGCAAGAAAATGTCGTGTAAAAGTAACAGTCAAGAAAAAATGCGGGTTAAATCACACATTTAATATGTATCGCAAAAGATATGCGATGTTTGCGGGAATTGTTATATGCGTGGCTATATGTGTGGTGTCTTCACGATTTGTGTGGCTTGTGGAAATAAACGGCGTGCAGAATAGTGATATAAATGGAATCATTGAAACTCTTGACAAACTAGGGATAAAGAACGGCGCTTTAAAATCTAAAATACCGGAGGGAATGGAAATAAAACGTGCTATTATAAGTGAAAATGACAATATAGCATGGGCGTGGCTGTATATAGAAGGCGCAAAGGCGCGTGTTGAAATATATGAGCAGACTATTCCGCCTGAAATAATTGATAAGGATACACCTTGTGATATAGTGGCTGCCTGTGATGGAAGTATACAGCGTATGATTGTGAGGAACGGAGAGGAAATAGTACAGGTGGGAGATGCTGTGAGTTCAGGTGATGTTATTGTCTCAGGGAAAGTGGCAGCGTATAAGGAGGGCAGTCCGGAATCATACATATACGTTCATTCAATGGCTGATGTGATGGCGTATACAAGCCATAAAAAAAGCGGTGATTATAAGCTGTATTATGAGTCAAGAACACCAACGGGAAAACGCAGGAACATGTATTCTTTGGAGTTTTTTGGAAAGATTTATACGCTTCCGTTTAAAGGGATTTCTTATGATAATTATGACACAAGTGAAAAGAGGACAGAAATAACAGTTCCGTTTTTCGGGTATACAGGTATTGCTTTTGATATAGTATCATATAGCGAGGTAACAGTAGCCAGAGAACCTCTGGATATGGAAACAGCGCTGGAGTTTGCTAAAAATGACCTTGAAGAGAAAATTTCAAAGGAGCTTACAGCGGGGAGTACGCTTTTAAGTGAAAATACTGAATATGTGAAAACAGATGATGAAACAATAAATGTAACTTTGGAAATGAATTTTACGCAGAATATTGCTGTTGAGCGTCCGCTCGGCGGCGGTGACGAGAACAAAGGAGAGGAAATATTTGATAAACAGACAGATTGAAGTACCACAGGGGATTGACCTGTCATCATTATTTGGGAGCTTTGACGAGAATGTAAGGATGCTTGAGAAGGCGCTTGCAGTAAGTATTGCATCACGTGATAACGCCCTTCGGGTTACGGGGGAAGAGGACAATGTTGAAAAGGCTGGACAGATAATTAATATTCTTATGCAGATTATTGCAAGAGGTGAAATAATTGACCAGCAAAAGGTGCTCTATGCTATCACTATGGTGCAGGAAAACGGCGGTATTGATATGAAGCTGATGGGAGATGACTGTATTGCGGTAAGCGCGAAAGGCCATCCGATAAAAACAAAGACGCTGGGACAGAAAAAATATGTTGAGGCGATTGAAAAAAATACCATAGTATTTGGGATAGGTCCTGCCGGTACTGGAAAAACATATCTGGCGGTTGCCAAGGCTGTTACAGCTTTGCGGAGCAAAGAGGTAAACCGTATTATATTGACAAGACCAGCCGTTGAGGCAGGAGAGAAGCTGGGTTTTCTTCCGGGAGATTTACAGAATAAGGTTGACCCTTATTTAAGGCCTCTTTACGACGGTATGTACGAGATGCTGGGAGCAGAAGGGTTTGCCAGATATCAGGAAAAGGGAGTTATCGAAGTTGCTCCTCTGGCGTATATGCGCGGCAGAACGCTTGACAATGCTTTTATAATTCTGGATGAGGCTCAGAATACGACACCTGAGCAGATGAAAATGTTTCTTACCAGAATCGGATTTGGTTCAAAGGCTATAGTTACCGGTGATATAACACAGATAGACCTGCCGAGAGATAAACGTTCAGGCTTGAAAGAAGCGACAAGAATTCTCAAAAATATCGAAGGTATAGAGATATGCGCTTTTACGGAAAAGGATGTAGTGCGTCATCCGCTGGTACAGCAGATTATAAAAGCGTACGCAAGATATGATGAGGAGCAGGAAAAGAGAAGAGGAAAAAGGAAAACTAATGATTGATATAATACTTGAAAATGAACAGGACAAAGAGGCGCTTACTCCGGAAATAGAGAAGGCTGTTGCTGACGTATGCAATAGCGTATTAAGCATGGAGCAATGTAACTTTAATGCACAGATAAGTATAACGCTTACCGACAATGAAAAAATCAGAGAAATAAACAAGGAACAGCGTGGTATAGATAATGTGACAGATGTATTGTCATTTCCTATGCTTGAATTTGACGAAGACGGAAATGCTGATGGTGAATATGAACTGGACGGCGAGTATGTGGTTCTTGGAGATATTGTTATATCTATGGAAAGAGCAGCAGAACAGTCAGTAGAATATGGACACAGTATTCTTAGGGAAGTGGCGTTTCTGACGGCGCATTCTATGCTGCATCTGCTTGGATATGACCATGTAGATGATAAGGCCGGAGAAGAAATAATGTGTGTTAAACAGGAACAGATTTTAAGTGCGCTGGGAATAACACGTGATTAGGAGAAGAATAATGAAGAAAAAGAATTTTAAATCCGGTTTTGCAGCTATAATCGGAATGCCGAATGTTGGTAAATCGACACTGTTAAACGCGATAGCCGGACAGAAAATAGCAATTATATCAGATAAACCGCAAACTACAAGAAATAAAATACTTGCTATATACTCTGCTGAGAATGAACAGATAATATTTACGGATACGCCAGGAATACACAAGCCCCATAACAAGCTGGGGGAATATATGGTTAATGTTGCAAATGAGAGTATGAGCGACACAGACGTGCTTATTTTTGTGGTTGACGCAAGCAGAAGAATACAGGACATGGAGCGCGAAATTGCAAAGAATATTTCAAAAACCGAACTTCCATGCATACTTGTTCTGAACAAGGTTGACCTTATGAGGAAGGAGGCGCTTCTTCCGATTATAGCGGATTATTCGAGCATGAATGATTTTGACGCGATTATTCCGATAAGCGCAAAAAACAATGACGGTGTTGATATTCTGATACATGATATTGAGGAATATTTGGAAGAGGGACCTGAATTTTATGATTCGGATATGATTACAGACCAGCCGGAAAAACAGATTGCGGCAGAGATTATTCGTGAAAAAATGCTGTGGCTTCTTGACAAGGAGGTTCCGCACGGAATAGCGATAGAAATAAGTAAAATGCAGGAAAAACCCGGAATTACTAATATTTACGCCACTATTTACTGTGAAAAGGCGACTCATAAAGGAATTATAATAGGAAAAAACGGAGATATGCTGAAGAAAATCGGTACAATGGCACGCGGCGATATAGAAAAAATGCTTGATAAAAAGGTTTACCTTGAGCTTTGGGTAAAAGTAAAATCAGATTGGAGAAACAGTGACTTTTTAATCAAAAATTTTGGATATGCCGGCGAATAGAAAATAGTGTTAGTATAACCGCTGAAAAAATGAAAAACATAAGTAGAGTACAAAAGTTATTTTTTCGGAGGGTATCACAATGAATGAGCTTGACAGAATTTCTTGGGAAACTTTTACACTTACAGGTGATATAGAAGCATATTTGCTGTATAAAACGATAAACAGTATTGAAATGCAAAAGGATAAGGATAATTCATGGCGAAAATCAGAGCAAGAGGCATTATCATAAAACAGTCCGATTATGGAGAAGGACACAGAATGCTGAGTATTTTTACTGAAGAATACGGTATTATAAAAGCCGTAAGTTACGGTGTGAAAAAATCAAAAAGCAGAGCCGCGGCTTCAAGTCAGTTTTTGTGCTACGGCGATTTTGAGCTGTATAGAGGCGATAATAAAGATATTATGACGGTAAACAGTATTGATACTGCTGACGGTTTTTATCCTGTCAGCGAAGATATAATAAAGCTGTCGCTATGTGTTTATCTGGCGGATATTACGTACAGTATTTTAGGGATGAACAATCCGGATGAGCGTATACTTCATCTTTTTATGAACAGTGTTTATGCTCTCGCATACAGAAACGAGAGTGTAAAAAAGATTAAAATGGTGTATGAATTTAAACTGATGTGTGCGGGCGGGTATATGCCCGCAATGCATTCCTGTGTCGCTTGCGGAAGTAATGAGATGTCTGCGTTTGATTTGTTAAAGGGCGGTATGGTATGCGGCGGATGCGGAGGAAAATATATTGTACAAATGGATAAAACAATGTATCGCGCGCTTGACTACATAGCCTCCTGCGATGATAGAAAAATGTTGTCTTTTAATGCAGGGGAAGAGATAATTGAGCGTATAGGTATTCTTACTGAGCAATATATTTCACTTCAGCTTGACCATGTTTTTCAAAGTCTTGACTATTATAAGGCTATGCTTTGTATGTAAATATGATACTGGCGGGTTTACATAAAGTTTACTGCTTGTATGTATGAAAAGTGACGTCTTTTGGTTAAAATAGATAAAACAAGAAAAAAAATAAAAAAGTTCTTGCAATTATCTCCGTGATAGTGTATAATATTATAGTATTTTAGATTAAATTTGCGGAGGTGTATACAAGTGCCAAATATTAAGTCAGCTAAAAAGCGTGTGAGAGTTACAGAGAAGAAGACTTTGATTAATCTTTCACACAAAACAGCGTTGAAAACAGCTATAAAAAAGTTTGAAGCTGCTGTAGAAGCAGGTGACAGGGATAATGCAAAGGTTCTTTTCAATGAAGCTGTAAAGAAGCTTGACCAGAGCGTAAACCGTAATATTCTTCATAAGAATAATGCGGCGAGAAAAAAGTCTCAGCTTGCTCTGAAGCTTGCAAAATTAGCGTGAGAAACAAAAAAAGAAGCCGTATACGGCTTCTTTTTTCATATGTATATAAAAGGGAGTTTTTATGCAGATAAACAGATTATTTGAAATTATATATATACTGCTTGATAAAAAGACTGTAACTGCGGATAGTCTGGCAGAACGTTTTGAGGTATCCCGCAGGACGATATATAGGGATATTGAATTGCTTTCACAAGCAGGAATACCTGTGTATACAAATCGCGGCAAAAGGGGAGGAATAAGTCTGCTTGATAATTTTGTACTGGATAAGTCTCTTATTTCAGACAGAGAGCAGTCTGCGATTTTGTCAGCGCTGGTGGCAATGTCAATGCTGCCTAATATAGAAAAGACGGAGCTTGAAAACAGATTGTCAGCCCTGTTTCAGAAAGACAGCGCTTCATGGATAAGTGTTGATTTTTCTGATTGGAACAGTGCTCAAAAAACTATTTTTGATAAATTAAAAACGGCTGTTATTGAAAAACGTATAGTTGAGATGGAATATGTTAACAGCTTTGGACAGAAATCACGGCGTATAGCTGAGCCTCTTCAGCTTTGGTTTAAGAGTCGGTCGTGGTATCTGATAGCCTATTGCAGAACGGCCGGAGATTACAGATTATTTCGTTTGTCAAGAATGAGAAGTGTAACTGTTTATAACGATAGTTTTGAACGCGAAATGCCTGATTATCAATATGAAGAGCAGAAGGTACATTCAACGAAGGTTGTTTTAAAAATAAGTCCTGAAATGGAGCACAGGGTTTATGACGAATTTGAAAAATTTAAGAAGGATGTTGAGGGAAATTTTATTGTAACAATGGAGTATCCGGAGGATGAGTGGCTGTACGGATATTTGATGTCCTTTGGTAAATATGCTAGAGTCCTTGAGCCGGAGAGGATGGTGGAGATGATGAAGAAAAGATTTGAGGAGTCCTTAAAAAATTATTTATAATATGACATAATGTTGTCATATTATGTGTGTTATACTTGTTTTATCAAATATAAGGAGGATAAAGCAATGGATTATGAAATTGTAGAACTGGAGAAAAGAAGGGTAGCAGGAATATCTGCTGTAACAAATTATCATGCGTCTGACGCAGCACAGGTTATAGGAGGTCTTTGGGATAAATTTTTTAAGGATACATATAATTTATTAGAGAATAAAAGCAATGAAAAGTGTATAGGCTTGTATACAGATTACAAGGAAAACGGTGATTACAGAGCTATGATATGCGCGGAGGTTACAAAGAGTGAGCAGATTTTTGAAGCCATGACGATTCCTAAAGGTAAATATGCTAAATTTGTGATAAATGGAAATATTGTAACGGCTGTGCAGGAATTCTGGCAAAAACTGTGGAATATGAAGCTTGACCGCGCGTTTGTCTGTGATTTTGAAGAATATCAGGGCGGCGATGATATGGATAATATGGAAATACATATGTATGTGTCGTTAAAAGGTTAATATTGTTTAAATTGTTTGACAAATCCATATGAAAATGTTATTATTTTCATATGGATTTTTATTTGAAAGGAATGAGTATTGTGTCGGTTACAAAAAACAGTTTTGGGAAAATGCCCGATGGACAAGAGGTGTATGTATATCTGCTTGATAACGGTAATGGATTGAGCGCGGAAATAATAACTTATGGCGGAATAGTTAAAAATTTATATGTAAATGATAAAAACGGAATAAAGACAGATGTTGTGCTTGGAAGAGATACTCTTAAGGATTATCTGCATAATGACGGTTATCTTGGTGCGCTGATTGGACGCCATGCGAATAGAATAGCAAAGGGTAAATTCAATTTAAACGGAAGGGAATACTGTGCTGGTATAAATGAGGGTTATAACAGTCTTCATGGGGGAAATTCCGGTTTCGATAAAAAGCTATGGGAGTCAAATGCTGTAGATGGTGCGGAACCGGCATTAATACTAACGCTGTTATCACCTGACGGAGAAGAAGGTTTTCCCGGAGATTTAAAAGTAAAGGTTATATATACTTTAACAAAGGATAATGCTCTGAAAATAGAATATAAGGCGGTAAGCAGTGATGATACGGTTGTAAATCTTACAAATCATACGTATTTTAATCTTGCCGGACATGGCAGCGGAACGATTGATAACCATATTTTATATATTAACTCATCGTTTTATACTCCTAATGACGGTGAATGTATGCCTACCGGAGAAGTGCTTTCGGTTAAGAATACACCGTTTGATTTCAGAGAATCTAAGGCCATAGGCCGTGATATGAATTCTGATTTTGAGCAGATTAGAATGTTTGGCGGATATGACCATAATTTTGCTATTGAAGGACGAGACTATCGTCTTGCGGCTGCTGTGCGGTGTCCTAATAATGGTATAGCTATGGAGGTATATACTGATAAGCCCGCAATGCAGTTTTATACAGCAAACGCTCTTGAAAAGGGTATATACAAGGATAGCGCGGAATATGATATACACCAGGCATTTTGTCTTGAAACACAGTATTTTCCAAATGCCATGGCAAACAGTCATTATCCGTCGCCCATGCTTAAGAAAAACGAAGAATATAACTTTACTACAGAGTATCGGTTTATAGTAAAGTAACAGATTATAAAAAGATAGTAAAAGACGTTTTGTCACATTTTCGGATTGACTGATTTTATCAGCTGTGGTATACTATTAATATATGCTGATGGTTTATTTAAGGAGGGTTTTCAATGTCGTATAAAGAAATGACAAAGGAGCAGCTGTACTCTGAACATGAAAAGGTTGCCGCTGAATATGAGAAGGTGAAGTCTATGGGACTTAATCTTGATATGTCAAGAGGGAAGCCGAATACAGAGCAGCTTGATATCTCTATGGAAATGATAGATACTCTTGCAAGAACACACAAGCTTGTTGGTGAAGAAGGAGTTGACTGCCGTAATTACGGTGTGCTTGACGGCATTGTGGAAGCTAAGAGACTGCTCAGTGAAATGATTGAATGCCCAATGGATAATATTATTATATATGGAAATTCCAGTCTGAATGTCATGTACGATACGGTCGCGCGTTCAATGACACACGGTGTTATGGGGTCAGCGCCATGGGCGAAGCTTGATAATGTAAAGTTTTTATGCCCTGTGCCCGGTTATGACAGACATTTTGCAATAACAGAATTTTTCGGTATAGAGATGATTAACGTCCCTATGACTGAAAATGGTCCTGATATGGACATTGTTGAGGATTTAGTGTCGAAGGATGCCGCAATAAAAGGTATATGGTGTGTTCCGAAGTATTCTAATCCTTCGGGAATAACATATTCGGACGAAACAGTAAAGCGTTTTGCCAATTTAAAGCCCGCGGCTGATGATTTCAGAATTTACTGGGATAATGCATACTGTATACATCACTTATATGAAGACCATCAGGAGCATATTCTTGAAATACTGGAGGAATGTGAAAAAGCGGGAAATCCTGATATGGTATTTAAGTTCTGCTCTACTTCAAAGGTGACATTTCCGGGTTCGGGTATAGCCGCTATTTCAGCCTCAAAGGCTAATCTTGATTTTATACGAAAACAAATGACTGTTCAGACAATTGGTCATGATAAATTGAATCAGCTCAGACACGCAAGATTCTTTGGTGATTTTAATGGAATGCTGGAGCATATGAAAAAGCATGCAGATATTATACGCCCGAAATTTGAAGCAGTTCTTGAAACTCTTGATAAGGAGCTGGGCGGACTGGGTATAGCATCATGGACAAAGCCGAAGGGAGGATATTTTATATCTCTTGATACCCTTGACGGATGCGCAAAGAAGGTAGTTGAGATGTGCAGAGAAGCCGGAGTGATTATGACGGCTGCCGGCGCAACATATCCGTACGGCAAAGACCCTCATGACTCAAATATTCGTATAGCGCCTACATATCCTTCAGCGGACGAATTAAAGCAGGCATGCGAAGTTTTTGTAACATGTGTTAAGCTGGCAAGTCTTGACAAGCTGATAGCTGAAATATAAAATAACGGGCTGACCGCTGTTTTGTGGTCAGCATTTTTGACATCTTGTTGTGCATAATAAATGAGCGTTCTTATGAACGCTCACTAATTTTTTGGGAGAGATAAAATTGAATCAAAAAGAACGGCTTGAGGAAATCAGAGAAAAACATAAAAAAGAACAGGAAAAAAGAAAAATTTTAATTCATAGATTGGCAGTGGCTGTGACTGGTGTGATTATAATTATGCTTATTGCTTGTCTCATAAAAAGCTGTGTTTCATCAATAGAGAGTCGCAGAGAAGAGAAGTGTCAGAAAGGCACGTCACAAGAAATACAAGTAACAGAGATTCCTGCTTTGCCAGATGAAAATGGTATTATACAGGCGTATTTTGAGACATCCGCATTTATCGGCAATTCTTTTGCGGAAGGTATGTCAATATACAGCCTTATTGATGGAGCAGACTATTTTTCAAGAGTTGGGCTTAATGTAAATACAGCATTGACGGAAACAACGGTGAATGATACAATACCAGTTATAGATAAACTTAAAAATGATAAGCAATATAAAAAGATATTTATGATATTCGGAGAAAATGAATTGGGATGGATAAGCTCTGACAGCTTTTCGGAGCAGTACGAGATTCTTATTGATAAGGTAAGAGAGTATCAGCCTCAGGCGAGGCTGTATCTCCTTTCAATAACGCCGGTTACGAAGAAAGTATCAGATGAAAATAAAGATAATACAAATAATGAAAGTATTAAGATGTATAATGCTATAATCAGAGCTCTTGCGGAAAGTGAGGGGGCGGATTATGCGGATATATACAGCGCTGTAGTGGATAAGGACGGCAATCTTCCGGAAGGAGCAGCAGGTGATGGAATTCATTTCGGTGAGGAATACTATAAAAAGTGTCTTGTATATATGCAAAATAATTTACACTAAAGGAATGATTGAAATGAAAAAGAAAATATTATCCGTAATGCTCGTTCTGATGATGATTGTCATAACAGCATGCGGTAAGGTGGAAATAGATATAAAGGCTCTCGCAGTAAAAATTGCAGAGGACGGGATTTTTGCGGAAGAGATGACAGTGCTTTCTTCAGATGTTACATTAAAACGTTATGGTATGGACAGTAATGATGTTGAGGAATGTATCGCATATGCCGCAACTATGGCTTTTGTAGATGAAGTAGCAGTATTTAAAGCTCATGACATTGAAAAGGTAAAACAAAAGGTAGATGAGCATATTGCCGCGCAGACTGAAAGCTATAAATCGTATCGCCCAGATGAAGTACCTAAGCTTTCTGCCAGTATTATAAAGGTAAAAGGTGATTATGTAATAGTATGTGTCAGTGAGGATGCGGATACTGCATCACGTATAATAAATGAATATATTAAATAAAAATTGATTGAGAGGGTGAAAGGCTTGTATTTTTCCAGCCTTCTGTTTTTGTTCGTGTTTTTGCCGGTGGTGCTTGTAATTTATTACATATTACCGCGCAAAGCGCGGAATTGCTTTCTTCTGTTGTCAAATTTGATTTTTTATGGATGGGGAGAGCCTGTTTTAATTTTAATAATGATTATTTCTATAATGACTAATTATATATGCGGTCTGTTTATAGAGAAGTATAGACAAAATCAAAAACGCAGACGGGCGTTTTTGATTTTGTCACTTGTAATAAGTCTGGGACTGCTTGCAGTGTTTAAATATACTGCGTTTTTATCAGACATATTGCGTCAGCTTCCGCCGTTTTCGTTTATGCCAAAGATAAGTATTCCTCTGCCTATTGGGATATCTTTTTATACATTTCAGACCATTTCTTATACTATAGATGTATATAGAGGAGATACAAAAGCGCAGAGAAATATTGTATCATTTGGCACATATGTTTCATTTTTTCCTCAACTGATAGCGGGTCCTATAGTGCGATATATTGATATTGCAGATATGCTGGACAGACGCAGGGAAAGCGTAAAGCAGTTTTCGGACGGAATAAAATTGTTTATTATTGGCTTGTCAAAAAAAGTTCTCATAGCCAATCAGATGGGACTATTGTGGGATTCGATTAGAACGGCCGAATACTGTGGGGCGGTAGGCGCGTGGACAGGCATTATCGCCTATGCGCTTCAGATTTATTTTGATTTTTCAGGGTATTCGGATATGGCGCGAGGTCTGGGGAAAATGTTCGGCTTTGAATTTTTGGAGAATTTTGATTATCCTTATATTGCAAAAAGTATAACTGAGTTTTGGCGCAGATGGCATATATCACTTAGTACGTGGTTTCGTGATTATGTATATATTCCTCTTGGCGGTAACAGGCAAAAAACTCCTAGAGTAATATTTAATCTGTTTGTAGTTTGGGGGCTTACGGGATTATGGCATGGAGCGAGCCTTAATTTTATAATTTGGGGTTTATATTATTTTGTATTACTTATTCTTGAAAAGTATATTTATGGAAAATACCTGGAGCAACTTCCTAAG
>CAJUFV010000120.1 GCA_910585795.1 uncultured Clostridia bacterium
AATATGGATGACAAAGTTCCTGATAAAAAAGTTTGTAAAGAATTATATTAATACAGATGACAGGGAAGTGCGTACATCTTACGGAAAGATGTCCGGTGTAGTTGGAATTATCTGCAATGTTATACTTTTTATTGGTAAACTCCTTGCCGGATTAATTTCAGGCTCCGTTTCAATTACAGCAGATGCGGTGAATAATTTGTCAGACGCTTCATCAAGCATTATAAGTCTTTTGGGGTTTAAGCTGGCAAGCCGTCCAGCGGACGAAGAGCATCCATATGGTCATGGAAGATATGAGTATCTGTCAGGACTTATGGTTTCTGTTTTAATTATGGTGATAGGAGTAGAGTTGTTTCGCGGCAGTGTGGAGAAAATAATAAATCCTGCTGTGGTAGAATTTTCATGGATTATTGTTGCTGTACTTATATTTTCAATTTTACTTAAGCTTTGGATGATGTTTTTTAATATGGATATTGGCAAAAAAATTAATTCAAAAACACTGATTGCGACAGCGGCAGATAGCCGAAATGATGTGATAACTACATCGGCAGTGCTTGCGGCAGCGTTGATTTCACATTTTGCGGATATTGAGCTGGACGGTATTATGGGTATTGCGGTTGCGGTATTCATTCTTTACAGCGGCTTCGGTCTTATTAAGGATACCTTAAATCCTATGCTTGGCAGAGCACCTGATGAGGAACAGGTTAATCAGATAAAAAATAAAATTCTAAAATATCCTAATGTTTTGGGAACACATGACCTTATGGTGCATGATTATGGACCCGGAAGATTGTTTGCCAGTGTACACGTGGAAATGGCCGCCGAAAATGATGTGCTTGAAAGTCATGACGTAATTGATAATATAGAACGGGATTTCCTTGAAAATGACGGTTTACACATGATAGTACATTTAGACCCGATTTCAACAAAGGATTCGCTTGTAAGTGAACTGAGAATATGGATAAGCGAGCAAATAATTTATCTGGATGAACGGCTTACTATACATGATTTGCGTATTGTAAAAGGCCCTACACACACAAACGTTATTTTTGATTGTCTTGTACCTCATGATATGGAAATTGGTGAAAAGGAGATAAAAAATTATCTCCGAAATATTATAAGAGAAAAATATCCTAATTACTATGCAGTTGTAACAATAGACAGAAGCTATGCGGCAATGCCGCATTAATGAAGCTTATTCGTTTTCATTTATCATATGATTTAGACGGGCAGGAATCTCGTTTGTAACAATGAAGTCTGCGCCGTAGCTGATATATTTCTGAGCAGTGTCTGTTTCATCTACAGACCATACACCGCAGTAAATATTTTGATTGTGAAGTATTTCAATTTCATTTTGTCCTACCTGAGGATAATTATATAGTATGCCGCGGTTATCGCTTATCTGAGCTATATATGTCAGATTATCAGTATATGGCGCGGGCGTATAGCCTATTGTCATTACAGGTATAATATTGTTTCGGCTGCGTATTTCTGCTATATCACTAATTTCTCCTGTAATAACGCAGCGGCTTTCCATGCCGCTTGCGATTATTTTGTTTAAAAGCTCGTCAAAATTGTTTATATTTTTAATTTCCACAACCGCCACACAGTAATACTTTCGGCAAATGTCAAGATATTCCTCAAGAGTAGGGATTTTTAAATTTTCGTTTGTCTTTAGGTTGTGGCCGGAATCAATTTTAATTTGATTAAGTCCATCCAGAGAATAGTCTGATACTTTTCCTTCTCCATTCGTGGTTCTATCAATAGTTTCATCATGCATACATACAAATTGACCGTCGTTTGTTTCAGAAATATCTGTTTCAATACCCCAAAATCCAATTTTTCCCGCAAGTTCAAAAGCCGGAATACTGTTTTCCGGCGCATAGTTTGAATAACCTCTATGAGCGACAAATTTTTCGCCTGTATCAGAAAAAACAGTTGAGATTCCATTGTTTTGAACCTGTTGACCATTATCGCCGGCAAGTGTTGAAACAGTTTTGTCAAAAGGAGAAAGCTTTGCCCATACAATTGCGGATACAAAAAGAAGAAATGTAAGAATTATCAGTTTTTTACGTACATTGTACAAGAAAAATCCCTCCTTTTGTAAAAAAATCAATACTATTTCAGTATACTATATATTTTGCTATTAATCAAGATATTTATTCGACAAAAAACGACTTCTCTATGAAGCCGTTTCAAATTTTAATTATTTAGTTATTAAATTGACAGCTTGAAGCTCGCTGTTCCAATCAACGGAAAAACCAACCATATCAGCAATATCGCGTATCTTAAAATATGTGTTACCGTTTATATTATATGAAAGAAAATCCATTTCCTCACCGTCAACATATACCGGAGCGCTGTTTTGACTAACATTTAAAGCGGCTCCGTCATCGCTAAGCTCGCCGCCGACGATAGTATATTTGAAGCCCGTTGAAATGCTGATACCGTTTAAATTTTCATCCCAGGCAACCTCAAAGCGTGATGCTGTATTTCTTAAAATCATAGCGATGTCACGAACCTTATAGTAATTAGAATCATTTACAGAATATCCAAAAACATCAGCCTCTTCTCCATTAACAAGCAGCTTCGCGTTTGAATTAGTGGCTGTAAGAGGATTTATTCCTTCATAGCGGTCAACAAAGTTTTTAATTTTAATTCTGTTAGGATAACCATTTGTTAAAAAATCATCTCCATGCATATCCACATACGGGATTGTTGGATAAGGACTTACATAGGATTTTAGGATTTTTTCTGTTGTAAGCTTTTGTCCGTCAAAAATGAGCTTGTAATAATTTATAACTGAAGAATATCGCGGTACCTCTCTTCCAACGAATATGTATCTGCCTTCTTTTTCATAAACAGTTATATCTGTGAGACATTCTCCTATAATGTTAGCGGGGATATCAATAGAGGTGATTGTGTTGCCGTTCATTGTGAAACCAGCGCTTATACCGCCATTCATACCTCCGCGCATTACAAAGGCTTCGGGAATACCATTTCTGTCAAGGTCTGTAATAACAACCTCATTATACGACGGGTCAGAAGACATAATTTTCATGAGACGCGTAACAAATGCTTCCCGCCAGCTTTCTGCCGCTGATACCGAAGAAATACATATTACGCAGGTCATAACTGCGGCTGCTGCCGCGGAAATAATCTTTTTCATTGTTTAATTCCTTTCTTAATCCGGTTAAATTTATATAATACTATCTGTCGTCTTTTGTCTATCTTTATATTATACTAAACTTTTTTCTGATTGTCAAATTTACTGTATTTTTGCCAGTAATTATATAAAAAAAGAAGACTGCTAATAAAACAGTCTTAATTTAAAGGTCATATCAAGCTATTGGAAATATAGTTATTCCTGAAGTAATCCCTGCATATATGCTAATGTTTTTTCTTTTTGCAGGTAATCCATTCTGCGGAATTTATTTATAAGATTTAATTCCTGAATGGGAAGGTCAGATTTGAAGCATTGAGTCGGACAATCTGAAAATTCTGTGAGATAATCAATTGAAACATGGAAATAATCGGCCATTTTTTTCAGCATATGAATATCCGGTTCAGATAAACCCAGCTCGTATTTACTAATCGCAGCCTGCGTTATATTAAACTCCATTGCCAGCCTCTGTTGATTAAGATGCCGTGCTTCACGTAATTCACGTAGTCTGTTCATTATAATATATACCTCATATAGTAGATTTTCTTTCTAATGATATAACATTTTAGAATAAAAATTATTCTAAAGGGTTGTATTTCTTACAACTAAATGTTATAATAATTACAACAAAATAAATTATATGATT
>CAJUFV010000121.1 GCA_910585795.1 uncultured Clostridia bacterium
AACTCTAACCTTTATAACTTCCTCAATACTATTAAGTTTTTCAGCTATATCATCTGTAATTTCATGATCTGTATTAATGATAGTGTAAGCAATATCGCCTTTAGATTTATTAATCATATCAGAAATATTCACGCTTGAAAGCGCGTCTGTAAACTTAGCTATTACATTAGGAATATTTTTATGCATAATTGTGATTCTACCTACATTATTCTCCGGCAGGGAGCAGTTAGGAAAATTTACAGAATTAAGAATATTACCATTTTCCAGATAATCCGCTAATTCCTGAGCTGCCATAACCGCGCAGTTATCCTCTGATTCCTCTGTTGAGGCGCCAAGATGAGGAATATTTATAATTCCCGGCTGATTTACTGTTTCACTGTCCGCAAAATCCACAACATACTTCTTAACTTTACCGCTGGTTATAGCTTTTTTTATATCATTATTATTTACAAGTCCGCCTCTTGCGAAATTAAGTATGACAACTCCTTCTTTCATATAGGAAATTGCTTCCGCATCAATCGTATTTCTTGTAGCGTCCATAAGAGGCACATGCAGCGTGATATAATCAGCCGCGGCATAAACCTCCTCCGGCTTGTTTGCTTTATGCACGTGTCTTGACAGCTGCAAAGCCGAGTCAACAGAAAGATATGGGTCATATCCTACCACATCCATACCCAGAGCAATAGCGGCATTCGCAACAAGAATACCAATCGCGCCAAGACCAATAATTCCAAGGGTTTTACCTTTAATTTCACAGCCCGCAAAATTTGACTTGCCTTTTTCAACCTGCTTATCAACGTCATCACCTGTAAGCGTATTTGCCCACTCAATACCGCCTACAATATCTCTTGACGCAAGCAGCATACCAGCAATAACAATTTCTTTTACAGCATTTGCGTTTGCTCCGGGAGTATTAAACACAACTATTCCCTTTTCACTGCACTTGTCAATAGGAATATTATTAGTGCCCGCGCCGGCTCTGGCAACTGCTTTAAGATTAGACGGAAGCTCCATATCATGCATTTTAAAGCTTCTTAGTATTATACCGTCCGCATTAACGGCAACGTCATCAGTAACCGTATAATTGTCTCCAAGCTGGTCAAGACCGCATTGAGCAATTTTATTAAGTGTTAATATATTAAACATGTTATATCCCCTTCTCTGAAAATATACGGAACGGATACAAGACCGTTCCGTATTAAAATTTTCTATCTGTAATTATGTGTTTTCAATTTCAAATTTCTTCATAAATTCAACAAGCTTTTCCACACCCTCCACAGGCATAGCATTATAAATACTCGCTCTCATACCGCCTACGCTTCTATGTCCCTTTATATTTATAAAGCCGTTGGCCTTTGCCTCTGCCACAAATTTAGCGTCAAGCTCATCATTTCCTGTCACAAACGGAACATTCATAAGCGACCTATCCTCCGGAACAACTGTACCTCTGAACATTTTTGACGAATCAAGGAAATCATATAAAAGCTTTGCCTTTTTCTCATTGATTTTCTGTAATTCCTTAACTCCGCCCTTATCCTTAATCCACTGTAATACAAGCCCGAGCACATAAATACCGTAAGTTGGCGGCGTATTATACATTGAACCATTCTTCTGATGTATTGAGTACTTAAACATCGTCGGTGTACCGTCAAGAGTTTCCTCTTTTATAAGGTCATTACGAACAATTACAAGCGTAACTCCTGCAGGACCTAAATTCTTCTGAGCGCCAGCATATAGAATACCGAATTTCGTAACATCAATTTCCTCTGCCATTACACATGAAGAAATATCAGCAACAAGCGTAGCTTTTGTGTCAGGAATCTTATTTTCCGTATAGTGCGTACCATAAATTGTATTATTATAGCAAATATAGCAGTAATCAGCCTCCGGATCGAACATACTGCTGTCAGTCTGAGGTATGTATGAGAAAGTCTTGTCTGCGGAAGATGCGACACGATTAACTGTAATATATCTTTCTGCCTCATCAGCTGCTTTCTTTGCCCACTGACCTGTTATGATATAATCCGCTTTTTTATTCTTTATACCAATATTCATCGGAATTGCCGCAAACTGAGAAGACGCTCCGCCCTGTAAAAACAATACCGTATAATTATCAGGCACATTCATAATCTCACGCACAAGCGCTTCAGCATTATCAATAATAGCCTGATATTCCTTGCTGCGGTGGCTCATCTCCATAACTGACTGACCGCTTGCTCCATACTCTGTCATTTCAGCAGCCGCCTTTTGAAGCACCTCTAACGGCAGCATTGACGGTCCTGCCGAAAAATTATAAACTCTACTCATTATTTTTAAGCCTCCAAAAAATTTAGTTGTAATTAATCTACATTATTTATTATTATATCTCAAAATAAACCTTCCGTCAATATAAATTAATCAAACTATGATAGAATTTTAACAGCTTTACTGTTGAATTTTATATCAATTTGTATAATTTTCTACTGCAGAAGCTATAGCCCAGGCTATTTTAGCCTGATATTTCTCGTCTTTTAACTTTTTTTCCTCCTCAGGATTAGAGATGAAGCCACACTCAATTAATATTGAAGGTACAGATGGATTTTTCATAAGAAATAGTCTATCATCAGCAGTTTTTATTGCATGAGTAGATGCGCCAGTTACTCTGCTAATATTGTCTTGAATTTCTTTTGCTGTTTCTTCTATATCCGGATGCGCCTTATCAAAAAAAACATGTAACCCATTCACACTATTATCCGAAAAAGAATTCATATGTATACTCAACACTAAATCCGCATCACTGTTTTTTATTATTTCGCGGCGTTTATTCATATCAGAAATTTTCATTTTTCGTATTGTCTGAGCATTTTCATCCTGCAATCCGCTGTCACCTTCACGAGTCAAAATAACTTCTATACCCTTACCCTCAAGCACCTCCTGTAGCTTTTGCACTATCGCCAAATTTATATCCTTTTCTAATGTTCCGTTTGTTCCTACCGCGCCTCCGTCCGGCTCTCCGTGTCCTGCGTCAAGAATTATTTTAAGGTCATTATTAGCTATTGTCTGACGAATTTCAT
>CAJUFV010000122.1 GCA_910585795.1 uncultured Clostridia bacterium
AATCATATAAAAACAGAGGTAACACATAATGTTACCTCTGTTTTTATATGATTTTTAGTTTTTTTCTGATAAAAAATTATTAATTTTCTCTACAAGCTCATCAGCATCAACACCATGAACCATACAAGCATCTTCAATTGATTCTCCTTGCGATGAAGGACATCCAAGGCAATGCATACCTATCCCCATAAGGATTGGCGCAATACCCGCGTCTATTTGCAAAGCTTCGCCTATTAAAGTTTCTTTTGTTATTTGCATTTTGTTTTCCTCCTTTTATTTATTAAAACACTTCTCAAATTCTGAACCATCTATAGTTTCCTGTTCAAGCAGTTTATTTGCTACACGAATAAGAATATCCATATTTTCATTCAAAATCTGATGTGTTTTCTTATACTGAACAATAAGAATATTTTTTACTTCATCGTCAATTTCTGCGGCTGTTTTTTCAGAATAAGTCTTTGAATGCGCAAAATCACGTCCTATAAATACCTCTCCATCTTCATCATATGACACTGGACCAATATTTTCTGACATACCATATTTGGTAACCATATGACGTGCTAATTCCGTAGCGCGCTGAATATCACTGGAAGCTCCAGTACTTATATCATCCATTGTAAGCTCTTCTGCTACTCTTCCTCCCAGAAAAACAAGAATTTCATTAAGCATTTCATTTTTAGAACGGTACATTTTATCTTCATTAGGTATATCCATCGTAAAGCCACCGGCTCTTCCTCTAGGTATTATTGATACCTTATGAATATGAGACGCTTTATCAACCAGCCTTGAAATAACGGCATGCCCTGCTTCATGAAATGCCGTCAGTTTTTTCTCTTTTTCAGTAATGGTTCTTGAGCGTTTTTCTGAACCCATCATAACCTTTAAATTTGCGTCCTCAATATCTTTTCTTGTTATTTCAACATGATTATTTCTTGCGGCAAATATAGCGGCTTCATTCATTAGATTTTCCAAATCAGCTCCGGAATATCCTACTGTAGCTTTTGCAATTTCTGAAAGGTCTACATCCTTTGACAAGGGTTTCTTTTCAGAATGTACCTTTAAAATAGCCTCACGGCCATTAATATCAGGAATATCTACAACAATTTGTCTGTCAAATCGTCCGGGACGTAAAAGCGCCTTGTCTAAAATATCCGGTCTATTTGTTGCCGCAATAATAATAACACCATCATTTTCACCAAAACCGTCCATTTCAACTAGAAGTTGATTTAGAGTCTGCTCTCTTTCATCATGACCTCCTCCCATTCCCGCGCCGCGCTTACGCCCTACAGCATCTATTTCATCTATAAATACAATACAAGGCCTATTTTTCTTTGCCTGCTCAAATAAATCTCTCACCCTTGACGCGCCCACTCCTACATAAAGCTCAACAAAGTCCGAACCGCTGATGGAAAAAAACGGTACTCCCGCTTCACCTGCCACAGCCTTTGCCAGAAGAGTTTTACCTGTACCAGGTGTTCCCACAAGAAGAACTCCCTTGGGTATTCTTGCTCCAAGCGCTATAAATTTATGCGGATTTTTCAAAAATTCAACAATTTCCGCAAGCTCCGATTTTTCTTCTTCCGCTCCCGCAACATCTTTAAATGTAACTTTTGTATTGTTTATGTTAAGTTTCGCACGGCTTCTTGTAAAATTCGCGGCGCCACCGCCGCCCTTACGCATAAACCCAAAAACAAAAATACAAATAAATACAATAATCAACAAAATATTAGTGACTACTGTCCATGAAATTTTTGTTTCATAGGCTTCAACCTTAAGAGTTCCGTTTTGCATTTGGACATTCATTTCCTCGCCTGCATCAGACTGTAAATTTTCCAAAGATAAAATTGTCACTTTTTCTTTCTGCCCGTTTGTAAGCTTTGCTGTCACAGTATTTCCTGAAACTATCATTTCTGCTACCTGTTCAGATTTTATCTGATTAATCAAATCTGAATAACTCATTTTTATCTGACCGGAACTAAGAGTTACCACAAATGAATAAATCAGATACGCTATTATAAGCATTGCAAGCCAGACACCAAACCCCTTAAATCTTTTCTGCAATTGATTACCTCCTACATATTTATAAATTCAATTCTTATACCGCAGTCTCTAAACAGAAAATTTCTATCTATCCTATCTCCCACTGCCGCTATCATTCCGTTAATTTCAATTATCGGGATAATATCACGTTCATTTTTAGGAATTTTTTCATCTATAAAATACTGCTTCAGCTTCTTACTTCCATTCATTCCGAAAGGCTGAAATTTATCACCTGCCCTGCGGTTTCTTATATTAATTCCATCTGCAGCATTTACTCCTAAGTATATAGCACCGTCACACCTTCGTTCTTTTACAAAATCTACTGTGACTTTCTTGGATATTTCATAAATTTTTATTCTCTCGCCTATTTTTATCTCATAATTAAACTCTTTCTGAGAGTGTTGTGATTTTTTTTCAGCAATAATTTTTCCATACTCATTTTTTATAATGATATTATCCGGCAAATCTATAGCAGTACCGCTGTTGTTGTCTGAAAGAAATAAAATATCTCTAACATATACTGATGATATACCATCCAGTGTCTTATAAACGCTCATTAAATAACGTCTTACAATTTCACGCTGAATTATGATATCATATTGATGCAGCTTACTGATATCAATATAAGCATTATTTACGACCTTACTATAAATATCATCGGTATACTTACTGACAAAACGATTATATTCATCTATAATAAGAGAATTATCCGTGATAGTATTTATAAAATTAGGATTAAAATTTTTTTCAATCAAAGGAATCAGTGTATGTCGAATTCTGTTACGAGTATAACCGTCTTCAAGATTTGTACTATCTGTCATATAATTCAGCTTACTGTTCTTACAATATTGTTCAATATCTTTTCTTGAAGCATTTAAAATTGGTCTGATAATATTATTGCGCTTATATGGTATTCCACACAAACCACTAACAGAACTGCCTCTTATAAAATTCATCAGAATAGTTTCAGCATTGTCATTTTTATTATGAGCAGTCACAATTTTATCAATATTATGTTCTCTGCAAAGCTCATCAAAAAAAGCATATCTTACATTACGTCCTGCGGTTTCCTCAGAAATCCCCTGTTCAAGTGCTATTCGAGGTATATCGGCATGCCTTACAAAGCATTTTATGCCCAAAGCGTCAGAAAAATGATGAACAAAATTTTCATCACGTATTGCTTCCTGTCCTCTAATACCATGATTTACATGCGCAGTATAAACTTTAATATCAAGTTCGGCAGCAAGAGTATATAACGCATGAGTAACGCATACGCTGTCTGCGCCGCCTGACAAGCCTATAAGCACACTTTCTCCTTTGCTTATCAGATTATAGTCCTTTATTGTCTTTCTAATTAAATGTAAAAGCATTATTCTTCCTTTAAAGCAAATTCAAGATTAGAAAATTTTGTATACTCGCCCTTCCAGCCAAGTTTGAAAGTACCCGTTTCACCACTTCGGTTTTTTGCTACAATACATTCCGCAAGATTTTTTTCTTCAGTATCTTTATTATAATAATCATCACGATATAAAAACATTACCATATCTGCATCCTGCTCAATAGCGCCGGATTCACGCAAATCCGAAAGCATCGGACGTTTGTCACTTCTGCTTTCACTTGCACGCGACAGCTGCGAAAGAGCGATAACCGGAATATTTAATTCTTTAGCAAGTATTTTTAAAGACCTCGATATATCAGCAATTTCCTGCTGCCTGCTGTCTACTCTTCCCGTTGACTGCATAAGCTGAAGATAATCTATAACTATAAGCTCAAGATTTTTTGTCTGCTTAAGCCTTCTGCATTTTGCGCGTATTTCAGACACCGTTATAGACGCAGTATCATCAATATACATAGGAGCAGTAGCGACACGGTCCACAATGGCTCCGATTTTTTCCCAATCTTCACCTGCTATCTCGCCTGTGCGTATCTTATGTGAATTGACACGCGCCTGAGAACAAATAATTCTGTTTACAATTTGTTCTCTGGGCATTTCCAGATTAAATATTGCAACTGTTTTTTTATCTTTAATGGCTACATGCTCTGCGATATTTACAGCAAAGCTTGATTTTCCCATACCCGGACGACCTGCTATAAGTATCAATTCCCCTCCGTGAAATCCGCCTGTACGTCTGTTAAGTTCATCAAAGCCTGTAGATAAACCAGTCATTCCTCCCTGATTCATTGAATTTTCAACAAGCTCCTGATAGCTTCCGAGAAAAATTTCACTTATCGGAAGTATAGCGCCGTTATCTCTCTCAGAAGCCACATCAAAAATAAGCTGTTCCGCCTGGTCTACTACGCGTTCTACCTTATCTGTTTCGCTGTATGCCATATCTGATATAGCATTTGCGCGCTGAATAAGTGAACGCAAGGTAGCCTTATCTTTAATTATAGATGAATAATAATTAACATGTCTTGTTGTAGGAACATTCGTAGCGGCACTTCTCAGATAAGTTATTCCTCCCACAGCCTCCAGTCTGTCCTTCTGAGCAAGTCTGTTTGAAACCGTAATAAAATCAATTGCTTCATTTTCATTGAACAGTTCCATTATGACAAAATATATTTCCTTATTCTGAGGGAAATAAAAATCACCA